>JAHFFM010000101.1 GCA_023247935.1 Candidatus Omnitrophota bacterium
ATGGCGCTTAAAGATTTTTGTGGCGTTCCGCTTTCGCCCTGAACGGAGGTAAGCGTTTTTGTTTCTTTGCGGATAAAGCTCAAAAGATGTTTTTCGTATTTGGCCTGGTCAGTGGCCTGAGTTACTTGCGGAGCCAAAACAATATAGGAATAACCCTGTTTCTGAAAAAGTTCTGTCAAATGCTGCGTGTGATACCCGCCGGAGATAAAGAAGGCGATATCCTGCTTTTGCTCTTTTAATATTTTTTCCGTATTCAGCATAAAAGCCAAATCTCTTTGCCCCACTGATTCATAAAAACCGTTCAGAGCATCCGCGCCCTTCTCAAGGATGTTCTTATAGGGGATCAAATCGCGGAAAAAACCTTGTTCGGATAATTTTCGGTTTAAAAAAGCCAAATAATAGGCCGTTAAAAAATCAGGTTCATTGGCTTTGAAAAACTCAAAGTCTTTGGTGGTCATTTTAATTTGATAGGCGGTTTGCAGAAGCCGGAGGTAGCGGTCGACGGAACGAAGAAGAAGCCTGTCATTTCGAGCCGGAGGCGAAGCAAGGGCGGTTTTATAAACCTCATCTTCCAGTTTTTCCATTTCCTGCATGACTTGCTCAAGGTCCAGATCCAGAAATTTTTTAAGGTATTCTTCGTATTGCACAAGATTGGGATATTTTTCAAATTCAATTCCGTTTTTTCGCGCGATATTAAAAGTATTTTGAAAGAAGGAAAATTGAGACAGTTTTGAGACCTTTAATCGATTGCTCTTACGCAAGGACATTTCCAAATTTTCTTTCCCTATTTTTTTAGAAATTTCATCAAACAGCGCGGCCTGCTCCAGATTGGCTTGGTCAAAATGGATAGCTTTCTCTTGTTCTTGAATTTGCATCAGCTGTTTGACGGAAGGATATTTTTCAAGCAACTCCTCAGAAGCGAGATTTTTTAAAGCTTGGAATTGCTTCTCAAAGTTTCCTTTTTCTTGTCCGCCGACGGCGGGCGCTTCTTCGCTGTTTATTTTTTCATATTCCAAGAGCTCCGATGGATACATTTTTTTCTTTAATTTTTGAACGGCTTTCTGAATAACGTCTAAATATTGCAGAGTTTTTTCTCTGTTATCGGCAAGAAGCGCGTAACTTTCAACGCTTTTGACATACAGGCTAAGATCTTCAACGCCCATGATTCTCATGGGATTATCAGAAACCAAATTGAGATATTCTTCGCCGGCAATTTCACCTTCCATCAGAAGACTTTTTGAGATTCTAGGCAGGTCTTTTGAGGGAATCGCTTCTTTAAGCGGATCAAGCGTCGCTTCCCTGGCCGCGCCCTCCACCAATACCAGTGAAATTTTATATTTTTTCATCAGTTCATCCAAAGCGCGCGACATATTTTCCTGGCCGGAAAAATTGGAATGCGCGTCTTGGATATGAATGATCAGTTTGCCGTTTGTTCCTTTGTGGATTTCTTTTAAAGTGGAAAAATCGAGCGGCGCTTCGAATTTTGCGGGGTCTTGCAGGATTTGATCGGCAGGCAAGCTTTGCGGAAAAACGCCAGCACCAACAGGATCCAATGGCGCCGCCTGGCAAAGCTCTTGAGCAAAAAAGAGCCCCGCCAAAAATAAAGAAATAAATCTTATTTTAAGATTTTTATTTTGTGGCATAAGTTACTGAAATTAAGTTTCTTCTAACAAAATTATACATGCTAAACCCAGGAAATGCCAGTTCGGAAGAAAAAAATATTAATCTATAACCCTTTGTAAATTCTAGGGATACGACTATGAATTGCACAAACAATTTCGTAAGGAATGGTCCCCAGGGATTCGGCCAATTCTTCAGCCTTGACGGACATAGCCCCATCTTTTCCGATGAGGGTCGCCACATCCCAACGCTTCACCCCAGGAACATCCCCTACATCCACCAAAGTTTGATCCATGGTGACACGACCCACCACTGGACAGCGCTTTCCTCTGACAAGAACAAAGCCATTATTTGAAAAACCGACACGATAACCATGGCTATACCCCATGGGGATGGTGGCAATAAGCGTTGAGTGCTTGGTCATGTAAGTGCGTCCATAGCTCAAGGGAATTTCGGCCGGGACTTCCTTTAAAAATGAAATTTTCGCTTTGAGACTCAAAACGGGTTTTAATTTAAGTGCTGGCGGATGGTCTTTGGCGGGGTTGAGTCCATACAACATAATCCCGGGACGGACAAAATCAAAGCGCGCGTCAGGAAATAAAGTAGAAGCCAAACTATTGGCCGAATGAATAAAACGCGGCTTAATTCCCATCTGTCCCAGCTTTTCAAGCACGGTTTCAAACCGATGCATTTGAAGAGATGTAAACGCGCCATTTTTTTCATCCGCACTGGAAAAATGTGTGTAAACTCCCTCAATTTCTAAACTCTTTTTACCCAGAGCGCCTTTAAAAAGATTCAAAGCCTGCTCATGCCAAACGCCGAGGCGCGACATACCTGAATCAATTTTGACATGCACGGGATGCTTTCCGCGCGAAACGTTTTTTTCAAAAATATTCAGGTCTTCCTGACAGGAAATCGTAGGCCGGATGCCATGCGCCACATAATCCGGCACTTGCGAAGCATGGAAACTTCCAAGAACAAGGATTTTTGCCTGAGGACAAACCTGATTCAACTGCATCGCCTCATCCAGATTGGCGACTCCAAAAAAGCGGACACCCTCGCCATACAGGGTTTTAGCCACAACCGGCATGCCATGGCCATAAGCATCCGCCTTGACGATGGCCATCACTCCGGAAG
The DNA here is from genome assembly GCA_023247935.1 of Candidatus Omnitrophota bacterium. GTDB lineage: Bacteria > Omnitrophota > Gorgyraeia > 2-02-FULL-51-18 > 2-02-FULL-51-18 > JAHFFM01. Next base: position 2,758 of record JAHFFM010000101.1, read on the forward strand.
CATTCCGCTGAGTATGCGCGCAGATTTGCTTTAAATTATGGCGCAAACAACCCAGATCGATTTCCACCCACGAAAAAGGCTCTGACTTGTGACCTTGCGAGGCGGTGATTTGATGACGTGGTAACGTTTTATTTTTGTCTCTTACCAATCGTGACATTGCAATCTCTCGGATGCAAATAAAGCGGTTCCAGTTTTTCCGCGGTGACAAATTCTTTATTTAAGGCCTTTTCAAAAGCCGCTTCCACCAGTGCCGTAACCTGAATTACCGGTGAATGTGCGCAATCGGGGCCGAATTCATCATACACAATCCCGTTTTTTCCCGCTAATTTTTCGCGGCTTTCCAAAAAAGGCTTCTTATAAACACGGATTTTACCGTCTGTTGTGTCAAAAATAGCTGCGTAAACTTTTCCTTTTCGCGCATCCATAACCACAGTGGTTTTTCCGGAACGCTTGTTTGTCAGCTGGCGCGCAAAACACTCCAAGCTTGAAACGGGAACAATTTTTTTATTCCACACCTTGCCTAATATTTTTGCGGTAGCCACGCCCACCCGGATGCCGGTAAATGAACCCGGCCCGACACCCACGGCCAAAACACTCAACTGCCCGGGGCTGCACTTTGCCTTTCGCAATATTTTTTCAATGGCCGGAATGAGCAATGCGGAATGTTTGGGCCTGCTTTTGGAGCTGCTTGTGTACAGGCGACTCATCGAGTCGCCCGCATCTTTATATTCCGCAATAATTTTCTTATTTTCCGCCAGAGCCACAACAAGAGCTTCGCCGGACGTATCAAACGCGAGAGTTTTAAGCTTTTTTTCCATAAAATTGGATCCGAATCAAACGATGCGTTGGCGTTGAAGCCGCGCGATGCGACAAATAGACCTCAATCCTTTTTTTGGGCAATAAGTCTTTGCCGCGCTCGGGCCACTCCACCAAAGTCACTCCCGCCCCCTCAAAACATTCCTGAGCCAAAAGTTCATCCGGACCCTCAACTGCCGGCAAACGGTACCAATCCAAATGGTAAACGGGAAATTTTCCTTTGTATTCATGAATCAAAACAAAAGTGGGACTGGCCACCTCTTTTTCCGAACGCACCCCCAGCCCCTTGGCAACCCCTTTTACAAAAGTTGTTTTGCCCGCGCCAAGCTCGCCGGAAAGCGCCACAATATCGCCTGCTCGGAGCGATTTTCCCAAAATAAAACCCGCTTTCTTTGTTTCCGCGGCGGAGCGCGTGATTATTTTATTTTTTAAAATGGTCAAACCCTTTGATTTTTAATGTTTTCAGCCGGCCGTCCAGCCCAAGAATGCTCAATCCTTTGCCCGGCGCGACTATTTCGCCGATTTTTGTGAATCGACTTGAATATTTCTTCGAGGAAATGATTTTTTTTCCTTCCTCGGGCGATAGGCTGAATAAAAGCTCAAAATCTTCCCCATCCGACAAAGCATTTTCAATTGTACCCGCATATTTTGATTTGGGGATAAGTTTTTCCTCCAAAATAGCGCCCACATGGCTTTCTTCCATGATTCGCCGGACATCCGAGCCAAGCCCATCCGATAAATCCATCATGGAATGGACATGAAAGTTTTGTACCAACTCGCGCGCTTCTTTTACCCGCGGCGTAAAATTCAAATGTTTTTGGGAACGATAAGAGCCGCCGAGCTCTCCGGAAACAAACAACCAATCATGCGCCTTCGCGCCAGAGCGTAAAACGGCCCTACCCCTCTCAACTTCCCCTAAAAGCGTCACAGAAATAATCAAACCTTCCGAGGCATTTGTGTCGCCCCCGACAATTGTCACGCCAAAACGTTTTGCGACGCCAATCATCCCGGCATACATTTTTTTTAAAAAAGAAATTTCTATTTTGGCGGGAACCCCCAAAGAAACCACCGCATTTTTTGGGATGCCACCCATAGCGGCGATGTCGCTCAAATTCACGGCCATGGCTTTATGTCCGATCTGTTGCGGTGTCGCCGCTTTAAGCAAAAAATGCTTTCCCTCTAGAATCATATCCGACGTCACCAGCAAGTCTTTTTCAGAAGTCCATCGAAGAACCGCGGCGTCATCGCCTATCGATTGTTTGATTAAACCTTTCATGTAAGGGCGACTCAGTGAATTACCCTTACATAACCCTTTAACCGTTTCAATCCACTTCCATTCGCTTTTCATTTTTTATAAACCTACGTAAAAGTAATCGGACAAACGGGTGGCGCGCAGAACGGGGTGCCCCAAAAAATGTAGCCGCCCGCCATAGGCGGGTCCGCCTCTGGCGGAAACGACACCAATGAAGGCCGTGTCGGCCACCATGCAGTTACGCGAGGCTTTTTGGGGCTGTTCGGAGCGACGGGTCCCATTTGTCCGATTACTTTTACGCACCTTAATATCCCGATAAACTTCGAAAGCCCAGCATGACCCCTACCATCAACGTGTTGTGCAGCACATGGGCCGTAATGGAAGGGATCAGCGAGCCTGAAATTTCATAAAGCATGGTCAAAAACATCCCGAGAAAAAAAATGGGAAAAAAAGCGATCCAGTGCATGTGAAGCGTCGCGAACATCAGAGAACATAAAACCGCCGCCGGCCAAACCCCGAATTTCTTTCGAAAGCCCGCGTAAGCCACGCCCCTGAAAAACAGTTCCTCCATCACCGGCCCCAACACGGCCACAAAAAGCGTCAAACCCACAAGATACGGCTGCGCGGAATCCTTGAGATAAAGCTGCACCACCTGCTGAGGCTCAGGCTCCACCGAAAATATTTGCAAAAGATAGGATAAAACAAAAAAACAAAGAAGAAGAGGCGGAATCACCGCGATGTAGGAAAAAATACCGTCTTTGACATGCCGCCAAAAAGAATTTCCTCGAAAACCCAATTCGGCAAGACCTTGGCCATATTTTGTCCGGACAATCCAGATCACAAAGGCCGCCACCATAAGATTGCGTATAAAGCTGGTCAAAATAAGCACGCTGTCAGAAATCCGCCCTTCAATGCCCATAAAAAGAATAATCGATGACTGTACGAGAAAAAGAAACCCCTCGGCAAAAAGAAGGAATAAAAAGGCGGTTAAAACATCGCGAAAACCCCATCGCACCTCAGGAAACGGCAAGGACGCCAAAGGCCAAGGCGTCCCCCGGAACTTGCGGATCAGAAGATCAATATCCAAACAAATCCCCCAAAAAAATAAAAAAGAAAAAGTCAGAGAAACCGCTCCCAACGCAACCGGGTGTTCTTTGAGCTTTTGGCGGGCTATTTCTTCCTTTTGCTTAAAAAGCTGACTAGCTTTTTGTTTTTGATCCAAATCCTTCTGTTCTTGCGCGGAATCACGCCCAAAAAAATGAGCCAACAGCACAAAGGAATAAAAAACGGCCACAAATAAAATCATCCAAAAAAGCCAGCGTGATTTCATAACGCTATTTTAAAAAAACGGGAAGCGGTTTCGGAAGTGACCTGCGCCAGCTTTTCCAGGTCCTCGCCGCGGGTTTGAGCCAAAAAGCGCGCGGATTCCGCCAAGTAAGCGGGCTCATTGCGCTTTCCCCGAAAGCCTTGCGGCGCAAGATAGGGCGCGTCGGTTTCGAGCATAAAATGCCCCAAAGGAGCTTTTTTGGCAGCCGCCAAAACAGAGGCATTTTTATAAGTCACGATCCCCGTAAACGAGACAAGGAAACCGATGTCCAAAAGTTTTTTCATAGCCTCTTCATCATAAGAAAAACAATGCATCACTCCCCGTACGGGTGCACGGCCGTGCGCCCCAACAGAATTCAGAATTTCATACGTGTCATCAAACGCATTTCTTGAATGAACGATGACCGGCAAATCAAACTTCTGGGCCAATTCCAACATTTGCCTAAAAACCTTTTTTTGAATTTCAGAATCCGCTTCGCTTTTAAAATAATCCAAGCCGATTTCGCCGACAGCCACCGGCTTTGTTCGCGCGATAAACCGGTCCATTTCATCATCCGCGTTTTCCAAATGCGCTGAATGCGGGTGCAGCCCTGCGGTATGCCTCATAAAAGAATGTTTGCTGCAAAGCGAATACGCCTTCTCATTTGTTCCGTGATCCGTACCCACATTGATCAGATGAGTCACACCGGCATCGAGGGAGCGCTGAATAACCTCCTCCCTGTCCGCGTCAAACGCGTCAAAATGCAAATGGCAATGGGTATCAACAAGCTTCATGAATTTCTACGAACGTCCGTTGAATTTTTGCGCATGCGCTCCACTATTTCCGGTAATTCCTGAATAACATAATCAATTTCCTGCTCCG
>JAHFFM010000102.1 GCA_023247935.1 Candidatus Omnitrophota bacterium
ACAATTACAGGAAACTGAACATTCCTGTCAGCGCGGGCATTGGCGTGAGTTTTGAATTCATGGCCGGTATTGTCAAGAGAGCGCCGCGATGGATGTGCGACACCGGCGTGGAATGGTTGTGGCGGCTTTTGATGGAGCCGAAACGTCTTTGGAAACGCTATCTTGTCGAAGACCCGATATTTTTCTGGTTTGTTTTGCAGCAAAAAATTTTGAGGAAAACATGAAAAAAAAAGCGTTAATTACCGGCATTACCGGACAAGACGGATCTTATTTGGCGGAGTTTCTTTTATCCAAGGGGTATGAGGTTCATGGATTAAGAAGACGTTCAAGCGCTTTTAACACCCAGCGCATTGACCACATTTACGTGGATCCGCATTCACCCGACGCCAAGCTTTTTTTGCATTATGGCGACTTAACCGATTCCAGCCAAATGACCACTTGGATCTATGAAATCAAACCGGATGAAGTTTATCATCTTGGCGCGCAAAGCCATGTGGGCGTGAGTTTTGAAACGCCGGAATATACGGCGGACGTCGTGGGTTTGGGAACCACGCGCATTTTGGAGGCTATCCGGAAAAGCGGCGTGAAAAGCCGTTTTTATCAGGCTTCTTCCTCGGAAATGTTTGGCTCCGCACCCGCTCCGCAAAATGAAAAAACCCCTTTTCACCCACGAAGCCCTTATGGCGTGGCAAAAGTTTACGCATATTGGATCACCGTGAATTACCGTGAAAGTTACGGCCTGTTTGCGTGCAACGGAATTTTGTTTAATCATGAAACCGTAGCCTCGTTTATGCCGATGTTTTTAAAAAAAATCGGCGAAGAGCAATTGGATATTAAGCCGATTTGTGAAATTGTTTCTTTCGATGAGTCGAAAAAAATGTACCAATCGAGGGAAGTTTCCGGCATTTCGGTATGGGGAAAAGAAGGGTGGGTGGAGGTTCGCCATGCATCGGCTTATCCTCATGATGTTAGAGGCGATAATAAAAAGCCAAGGTTTATTAATTCTCGTTCGGGGGCTTTTATGGCTACTTCCAGCCATGTAGGGTTTATGGAAGGGGGAGAAGAAATTGAGGTGGGCCGTATGACTGTCGGGGATAATTTAGAAATTATATCTCTCCCAAATCCCTCTTATCGTGGGCCTCGTTTTATCGGAGAAAAAGAAGCCGAGCTTCTGGGTATGATGGTAGGGGATGGCTGCATCACTTATAAAAAAAAGGGAATTGGTTTGCATGGAAAGTTTACAAATTCATGCCCTGAAATACGCGATCGGTTTAGCAGTCTATGGAAAACTGTGACCGGAGGGCAAACGTCGTATTATCCCTCGAAATCCGGATTTAATCCGGAGAATATAGTTGGACAACTTCGCCTCAACGGAGGAAATGAGTGGCTGCGCTCGATCGATATCTATAATTGCGATAGGACTAAACGTGTTCCAAAGGTTATTTTAAACGCCGAACCACAAATCATGCTTGCGTTTCTGCGGGGATATAATGCGACGGATGGTCTTAAGAGAAATCCCTGCGTTTATGAATTTAAAAATTTTAAAACCAATTCCGCAACATTGGCAATGGGTCTTTGGTATTTGATCGATCAAGCGACTATGCAAGATGTCAACTTAACTGTCGAAACAAAACCAGATGGACGCATTTTTTATTCTTTAAATTTGTTATCTACCGTTGAAAACCATTCGAAGGAAGTTTCTGTGAGAACGCTTTCCCAAGCTAATGTCTCTGAGCGGGAGATTTCACGGAAAACAGGAATTTCAAGGACTTTCATTCGAAAAATCCAGAATGGGAGTTCGGCTTGTGCGTTACATCATTTTCGTAAAAATGCTTCCGAGATTAAAAAAATTATCGAAACACCGGATTATCAAGGATGGTTCTATGATTTAGAAACTTCTTCCGGCGAGTTTCATTGCGGCGTCGGAAAGGTCCATGTCCATAATTCGCCGCGCCGCGGCGAAACATTCGTGACGAGAAAAGTTACCCGCGCCATTTCCAAAATTCTCTCAGGGAAGCAGGACGCGGTTTATTTGGGCAATCTCGATGCGAAGCGTGATTGGGGTTTCGCGCCGGACTATGTGGAAGCGATGTGGATGATGCTTCAGCAGCCTCAGGCCAACGATTACGTGATTGGCACGGGCGAAGTTCATTCGGTGAGGCAATTTGTGGAAAAAGCGCTGGCTTACGCGGGCGCACAGATTGAATGGACGCAAAAGGGTGTGGATGAAAAGGCTATTTTTAAAGGATTTACCGCGGATTATCAAAACGACCGGTCGGTGCTCAAGCCGGGTGACGCGATTGTGCGTATTGATCCTAAATATTTCCGCCCTTCGGAAGTGGATTTTTTGCAGGCAGACGCTTCTCAATCGAAAAAAGCATTAAACTGGTCGCCCAAAATTAAATTCGAGGAATTGGTTCGGGTGATGATGGATTATGACATGTCCTCTGAAGGTCTCAAAACCTCCAACCGTGGTTTGGCGGAAGCCAAAACAAAAGGTTTTGGCTGGACGTCCCATCATTATTCGCTTTCTCAAAAAATAAAAGAATAATTTGATGTTTTCTAAGAAATTGCAGGTTCTTTTTTTAGCGGCGCAATGCTTTTTCGCTCCTTGCGCCTTGGCCGATGCGCCTCATTGGGAATTCGCGGGCTGGTACGGGGGTGGTTGTTATCCGGATGTGGTGTTTGACCCTCAAGTTTCGGGCCGGGTTTATTTGGTTTCAGATGTGGCCGGGGTTTGGCGAAGCGATGATTCCGGAGAGAGCTGGGTCACGTCTTCCCAGGGTCTTGGAAATTTTAAAGGCGCGTTTGCCGCCGTGGCTCCTTCGGATTCCAATGTGGTTTATGTGGGAACAAGCGAAGGTTTATTTTATTCCAAAGACGCCGCTAAGAGTTGGCTGTCGTCAAATCCGCTCGATGGCCGGATCCATTTTTCCAGACCAAAAAATTACCGTTCCATCGCCGTTTCCAAAACCCAGCCTTCCTCTCTAATTGTCGGCACCCAGCAAGGCGAAGTTTTTTATTCCGAAGATTTCGGCGTCACCTGGAAAATTTTGGGAGACCAGCGTCCTTTCGGAAAACAATCCGCGATCACCGCTCTCGCATGGCTTGAAGACAAAAAAACCGTTTATGTGGCGTCGCATCAAGGCGTCGCACAATATTCCTTTTCAGATTCTCATTGGACTTATTATCCCAACAGCCCGCAAGAAATCAGCGACTTTTGGGTATTTGACGGCGAAAATCCCAAAATTTACGCCGCTGGCCAAAACAAAATGTTTTATTCGCTTGATGGCGGATGGACATGGCAAACGGGCGACCCTATCAAAAAAGGCATATTGTTCCGTTTGCTTCCTTTGGACGACCAAGGACAGACGATTTTGGCGGCTTGGAACCAGGATTGGAAAGGCGGCGTGGCCATCAGCCGTGACGCTGGCAAAACCTGGCAGGATTGGGATAAAAAAATGACCAAGGACGAGGTTTTGGATCCGACCCGGGCTTGGGCGGGCGTTCGTGGCAAAATCAATGCGCTTAAACAGGACCCTTTTCACCCGGATGTTTTTATCCGGACGGATTGGTGGGGCGTATGGAAAAGTGTGAACGGCGGCGTGGATTGGACTGAAAAGATCAAAGGCACGGCTAACACCATCAGCTCGGATGTTTTGGTTGCCAAAAACGGCGACGTTTATGTCGCGACGATGGACAATGGGTTATTAAAAAGCGCGGACGGCGGCAAAACCTATCAAACCGTTTTCCCCAAAAATGAATTTAAAGACGAAGAAAACGGTCATGTTTGGAGGGTGGTTGAAAATTCGGAACGGCAAATTTTTGCCACCTCAAGTCCCTGGGTTAAGGATAAGGAGCAAGTTGTGAAAGTTTTGGATAACGGTAATTCGTACCAAGTGTTCGATCAAGGGCTGCCCGCTCCGCGTCCCAAGAAAAACACGACATGGCATGAAGGTTATGGTCGCGCTTTTGCCGCAGACCCCGTGGATCCGAAAAAATTATATTTGGGCATTGATGGAGACACCGGCGGTTTTTTTATTTCAAATGACGGCGGAAAATCCTGGAAAAGATCCGCGGGCCAGCCCGCTTCGCTTAAAATTTATAATGCTCTTGCGGTGCATCCCAAAGACCCGAAGCGGATCGTTTGGGGGGCTATGGGAAAACGGGGTGGCGTTTATTTAACTGAAGACGGCGGTGAAAATTGGAAGCATGTTTTAAAACAGCTTAAAATAGTTTATGACGCAGTTATTTCCACGGATGGGACTATTTACGCGGGCGGAGATCTAAAAGGTCCGGTGCTGTATGTTTCTAAGGACGGCGGTTACCATTGGAAACTGTTGAAACGTTTTCAAGGAGCCGGAACCACTGAGGCGCTTTGTTTGCTTCCTAACGGTGGGCTGGCGGCAGGCGTTTTGCGTCCCGCAAGCCGTTCAGGCGGCCGTATTTATTTGATGTCCAGTAAGACTGAAGAGTGGCAAAATATTACAGGGGACATGCCCGAGGGTGAAGGTCTGGCAGCCATGGCTTATCATCCCACGGAAAAAGCGTTGTACGCGGCTCGTTTCGCCGGCTCAGTTTATAAATGGAAAATGGAATCATGAAAGAAATAAAAATCGCGATCGTCACGCCTTTTTACGAGCCTTCTATCGGCGGTATCCAGCAAACCATGAGAATTTCGGCTGAATATCTCGTCGAACAGGGGATGAAAGTGAAAGTTTTTACCAGCCAATTCAATAAAATGAATGAAATTAAAACTGGAAATTGCAAAGTCGTCCGCAACTTTGTTCCGCATGAAGTAAAAAATGGGGTTGATATCCAGCGGTTTGATTGCGGAGGGGTCGCGAGCGCTTTTTGGAGCCTTTGTTACGCGCTTTGTTACCGGATTTACCGGCCCGCTTCCAATTTTTTTCATTTTATTTTTCAAATGAAGCAATTTCACGGCCGCCAGATGCTGGAAGAAATTTTAAATTATAACCCTGACTTTATTTTTGCAGCACCTGCCATTGATGTGATTCTTTCCATTTCTCTCCGGGCCGCTTCTGAAAGCAAGGCAAAGGTTTTGGTGCACACAGCCTTGCACTTGAATGATCCCCACGCGCATTATATGGAGAAGCTAATGGCTTATCTGCGTAAAGTGGACGTGGTTCTGACCAATACGGAATACGAAAGGGAATTTTTAATTTCAAAAGGAATTTCTTCCGATCGCGTGAAGGTTCATGGACCAGGACTGGATTATGAGCCAACGCTGAAGGCTTCATCGGATCCGGTGGATCAGAAAATTTTATCCCAGGTGCAGGGCAAAAAATACATTCTCTACTTTGGGCGCAAACAAGTCGGGAAGGGAGCGGATACTCTCGTGGATGCCGTGAGGTTATTGAGAAATGAATTCCCAGACCTCTACGTGGTGCTGGCCGGTGAAGAAGGGGGATACAAACCTTCGGAGCAGGATCAATCTTTTTTGATCAATATTAGTTCTTGTGATTTGGCCGCAAAACGGTGGTTGATGAATCAGGCTTACGCTTTTTCGATGGTGTCCAATATCGACAGCTTTGGCATCGTTTATTGCGAGTCCTGGCTCTCAAAAAAGCCCGTGATCGGCGCGGATAATACCCAAATGCGCTGCGTGATTCAGGATGGAAAAGACGGATTTCTCATCCCTTACGGGAATGTCGAAAAATTAGCGGAAAAAATACGTTTTTGGCTCCAAAATCCCTCCGAAGTCGACCGCATGGGCGAAAACGGCTTCCAAAAAATCCAAAAAAGATATGGCAGCCAAGCCTGGGAAAAGAATCTCATGGAGCTAGCCCTTAAAAATCGATAAGTTTCAAATAGCCTAAATTTATGGCTATAATGTGGCAGTTTTTGGAGAGATGGCAGAGTGGTCGAATGCGCTCGCCTCGAAAGCGAGTGACCCGCAAGGGTTCGGAGGTTCGAATCCTCCTCTCTCCGAAATATTTTGACTTAGAGGAGGATTCGAAGTGAGCGTCGCGCCCCGCAGATACACGCGACGTGACTAAATGTCACGTCGCCATTCCACGCGCGACGCGAGTGCCCGACCCGTAGCGAGCACAGCCGAACCGCCGGAGGCGGTGAGGACTGCACAGCGAAGGGCGGCGAATCCTTCAAAGATAAGCTTTTTAATCCTATGTTAATGTGTCCCTTCTTAGTTTGATGCAATGAGGCCTAGTAAATGGAAAAAATCACTCAAAAGATTTTAGGTTATGCAGAAAATGATCTTACGCAAGGAGGCTTGATAAGGATTTTTGAAAAGTTTTGGGGTCTCCGAAACCAACATTTACCTATATATCCAGAGATAACTGGCCAGGTCACTGTCTCATGGACGGATGAAGCTGGTAGCCAGCATCATGCCAAAAATTTCGATGAGCTTCTTAATGCATACAAAGCTAAAGAAACGACAAGATTTCAAATAGAAGGAAGCGTGGATCACGGCCCATGGACAAGGTTTACGTATATTCCGGCGAGAAAACTGGCTGGATTGTCAGTAATGGCCGATGAACCAACGGTTTTAGACTTCACAAACTTCTTTAAGGAGGTTTTCCCGATTTTGGACACGCCCATTGTTTTCATAAGTTACGCAACCGAGGAGCTTCATTTGGCAGATTACATTGCTGGGTTGATTGACCGACGGTTTGGAGAAAAAGCTAAAGTTTTTGTAGCGAAACGAAATATTCCATCAGGAAAAAACCCTTTGCAAACAATGTTTGACGAGAACCTTTTGAAAGCCAGGTGCGTAGTGCCGATTTGCTCAGATGTATCGAAGGGTTCCAACTGGCTTTGGTGGGAAACTTCGGCTGTTTGGGCTCGTGAGCGTCTGGTTTACCCACTATTTGTGAATATTTCAGCCAATGAGTTTGGTGAGCCAATTACTGAGGTTTCATTAATTAATGGGCACATTGGCTGAGCCGATTTTTGAGCGAGACAAGAAGCGAGTAGGAGCCATAGTTTTAACTATGCCGACGATCGAGCGACGGGGTCG
>JAHFFM010000005.1 GCA_023247935.1 Candidatus Omnitrophota bacterium
TGAATGTGGTGTTCTCAGCGTCAGCCTTTAACTTGAAAAAGCTCCTCAGGGCTTTTTGTGCTTGGTGGGAAAGACTCCAGGAAACGGTCTTGGGCGACAGCGGAGTGGAAAGCTTTGCTTAAAAAGGGTTTTTCAGGGGCGACTCATTATTAAAAATAAATAATAAAAAATATTTTTTACTTTCAAAGGTCGAGAATGGTAAAGGATTTTATAAATTTAATATTTGTAAGTCTATATAAATAAATGAATTATGTTAAATTAAGCCTTTTTTGATAATACTTGTAATTTATGTAAATTTATGTTAATATTTGATTAATATTTATAATTATTATATATGATTGTGAGGAATAGTTATGTTTTGGCTTTGGCTGGTGCTTATCCAGATTTTCATTTTTGCGGTGCTGATTGTATTTTTACGTATTGTCCTGACTCAGAATGTCAGTTCGGCCACCGAACATTTGCACGAATTGAACCAGGACTACAATGAAAAAGTGGAAGCTGCGAACAAGAAAAAGAACGAGGTGGATCAGTATTACAATGAAATGCTGCTCAAGGCCAAAGCTGACGCGGAAAAACAGAAAGTTTCCATTTTGAGAGAAGCGCAAATTACGCAGGAAGCGGTGTTAAAGGATTCCAGAAGGCAGGGTGAAGAAATCATCTCCAATGCCCATAAATCGCAGGAAACAATGCTGGCCGAGATGAACATCACCATTGAAAATCGGGCTTTGGATCTCGCCGCGGATCTGGCTAAACAGGTGTTAAGTGAGGAGATGAACGAACATTTGCACACTTTATGGGTAAAAGAGCTTTTCAAAACGGATTTTGACGACATTCAGAAGCTTCATGTCCCGCAAGACGTCAATGCCGTTTCCATTCAAACGCCCTTTCCTTTAAAGGAAGATCAAAAGAATACTCTGGAAAAATATTTCGAGGCCATTCTTGGAAAAAAAGCCATATTGACCGAGGAGTTGATGCCTGAGTTGATTGCGGGAGTCAGGATTGTGCTCGGGAGTCTCGTGATAGACGGGACTCTGAAGTTTAAAATCAAAGAGGCGGCTCGCGATGCCAAACGTGTCTGATAAACAATTCGGTCCGGGCATCAAATTTGAAATCCGGGAAGTGGGGCGAGTCAGTTCCGTAAAGCAATTTATCGTGCTTGTTACGGACATGCCCTCTTGCATCAACGGCCAGACGGTTGAATTTGAGCGCGGGGTCAAAGGTTTTGTCATGGGTTTTATGGGGGATAAAGCGCAAATTCTCGTTTTGGGCTCTTCTAAAGGGATACGCACGGGAGATGAAGTTTATAACCGGGGGGAATCTTTTTTATTGCCTACCGGCGAAGGATTTTTGGGGCGTGTGGTGAACTCTCTCTGTGAACCTCAGGATGGTTTGGGCGCTGTCAAGCCGGATGAAATGCGGTACGTGTTTCAGGAAGCACCAGCGGTGCTTGACCGTGAGCAGTTAGGTCAAACATTGGAAACCGGCACTCTCGCGTTGGACGCGGGAATTCCCATTGCGCGTGGCCAAAGGCAGTTGATTATCGGGGACCGTGGGACCGGGAAAACCACGGTTGCGGTGGACGCGATTTTAAGCCAAAAAGGAAAGGATGTAGTCTGCATTTACTGCTGTATCGGAAAACCGTATTCCAGCTTGATAAAACTATTGAGTCTTTTTCATGAAAAAGAAGCGATGCCTTACACCATTGTGGTGAACGCGGTGGCTGCCACATCTCCCGGGGAGCAATTCATCGCGCCCTACGCGGCTTCCATGCTGGGCGAGTATTTTATGCACCAGGGAAAAGACGTGCTGGTAGTTTTTGACGATTTAACCAAGCATGCTTGGGTGTATCGCCAGATTTCATTGCTTTTGGAGCGCCCCCCAGGCCGTGAGGCTTACCCGGGAGACATTTTTTATATCCATTCACAGCTTTTGGAGCGCGCAGCCCGCATGACAAAAGAACTTAAGGGCGGTTCCATGACTTTTTTACCGATCATCGAAATTTTGCAGGGGGACGTGACCGGATACGTTCCGACAAATTTGATTTCCATCACCGATGGACAGGTTTATTTCAGCACGGGTTTGTACAACAAAGGGGTTAAACCTCCCATTGATTTCGGATTGTCCGTGTCACGTATCGGAAACAAAGGGCAGTGGCCGGCCATGAAAGACGTGAGCAAGATGTTGCGCCTGGAGTACTTGCAATACCAGGAGCTTTTGCAGATGACTCAACTGCGTTCAGGGGGCATTTCCAAGGATTCCGAACAGAGGCTTAAGCGCGGCGAAGCGCTGTCCCATCTTTTGACACAGTACAAACACCGGCCCATTTCCGTGCCGGAACAGATTTTTTGTCTGATTGCGCTTTCAAACGGGCTGTTGGATGGTTTGAGCGGGGAGGACGTTCGAAAATACCGGAGTGAAATTCAGGCGTTTGTGGAGGCGGCGGATGGCCCGCTTCTGGAAGAACTCCAAAAAACCAGAAAGATTACGGAGTCGTCCAAAGAGAAATTTTTGAAAATCATACGGAAATATTTTGAGAAAAAAAATGCGACAAACTAGGGTGGGGATGAGTTGTGAGTTATGGGGCTGGGATGAGGGTGGGTGGAATGTATTTACACACCCCCACCCCCGACTCACTACCCACAACCCACCCTCACCCTTATTCTTGGAGGTTTAATGCGACAAACTAGGGTGGGGATGAGTTGTGAGTTATGGGGCTGGGATGAGGGTGGGCGGAGGTTTAATTAATGCAACCAGCAGTTCATATTAAACGCGACATTGATTTCAATAAAGGTTTTCGCTCGCTTCTGGAGGTGTTGAAGCTGGTGGCGGTATCCGAGTATCATAATTTGGAACACCGTTTCCGCACATTTGACAGGCTTACCCAGCTTTTAGGGGAATTTTTTGACACGGTTGACGTGAGCGCCATTAACCACCCTTTTATCAATCCTAAGGGCCAGCCTTGTGTTGTGGCCGTAACCTCGGACGCGGGTTTATTGGGCGGTATGAATAATCAGGTGGTGACAAAAGCGATTGGGATTGTGCGCCAAACCAATGGATGTCTTTTGGTGATTGGGGAAAGAGGGTTGCCGTATGTTCAGGAAGCGGGTTTGCCTTTTGTGTCCTATCCGGGGATTGTCGATTCCAAGCGGTATTCGCAAGCGCTTGAAATACGGGATTACCTGCTCGACAAAGTATTGAAAAATGAATATGGTCCGATTCACGTGGTTTACCCCAGGGCGCACACTTTTGTAACGCATCGCACGGAATCCGTCACTTTTATTCCTTTTGAAACCGTGAAAAAAGAAAAACCCGTGATTCCTGAAAGCGGAAAGAAGCCGTCAGCCGGCATCATTTTGGAATCCTCTCCGGCAGATATAGCCGAATACCTGGTATCCTTGGTGGTGGCCCAAAGACTTTTTGATATTTTTGGTTATACGCGCATTTGCGAGCAGGCGGCGCGCTATCTTCATTTGGAAGAAAGCTGCAACAAAATTCAGGAAATGAACAAAAAGCTGTATTTGCAATATTTTAGACGCCGTCACGAAATCATTGACGCGAACATGCGTGATTTGTTCGCCTCCAGGGCTCTTTATGCAAAATAATAAAAAAGAACTCAAACCGGGAAAAATTATCAGCGTTCAAGGACCTGTGGTGGACGTGCATTTTACGGATGTGGTGGATGTGCCGGATATTCATCATGTGATTTTGGTGACCTCCACGGATGGACGCGAGATTACCTTGGAGGTGGCCGAGCACGTGCCGGGAAACATCGCGCGATGCATCGCAGTGCAATCCACCTTGAATATCCAGCGCCACGCACTGGGAAAGCCCACGGGAAAACAAGTGGAGATCCCTGTCGGAGATTGTCTTTATCAAAGGGTTATCAACTGCATCGGCCAGCCCCTCGACAAAGGCGGTAAAATCGAGTCTAAATTTTACAGTCCCATCCGCCGGTCCGATACGAGTACGAAAGTACCCGACTTCCGGAAAGAAAAGAGAAAGCTCGATGAAATCCTGGAAACGGGAATTAAAATCATCGACCTGCTTTATCCTCTGGTAAAAGGAACAAAAACCGGAATTCTTGGGGGCGCGGGTCTGGGCAAGAGCGTTCTGATGCTTGAGATTATCCAGCATATTGTGCACAAACATCAGGGAAGCTGCGTGTTTGCGGGTATCGGGGAACGTTTGCGCGAAGGAAATGAACTTTATTACGAACTTCGTGAACATAATTTGCACACGAAAACCATGATGGTGTTCGGTCAAATGAACGATCCTCCCGGTGCGCGTCAAGCCGTGGCTATGACCGGCATCACCATGGCGGAAGCGGTTCAAAAACAAAATAAAGATGTGATCTTTTTCGCGGATAATGTGTTTCGTTTTATTCAAGCTGGCGCCGAAATTTCGACTTTGCTTGGCCGCGTGCCGTCTGAAACCGGTTATCAGCCAACCCTTATCGCGGAATCGAGCGAATTTCATGAAAGAATCCGTGACTCACAAGGAGTGGGCGGTTCCATTACTTCTATCGAAGCCGTTTACGTTCCCGCCGACGATTTAACCGACCCGGCTGTGGTGGCCGTGTTTACTTTTTTAAATTCTCTGATGGTGTTGTCGCGCGAACGCGTGCAAATGGGTTTGTATCCGGCTATTGACCCGCTTCAATCGTCCTCCTCTAACCTTGACCCCGACATTGTGGGGCAAAGGCATTATGATGTCTCACAGGAAGTGATTCGTTTATTTCAGCGGTATGAAGAACTTCGCCGCATCGTTATGGTTATCGGGATCGATGAATTGTCCAAAGCCGACCGCTTGCTTTATGAGCGTGCGAGAAAAATACAGAATTTTCTCACCCAGCCTTTCGCGGTTGCCGAGAAATTCACCGGAAAGAAAGGGGATCACGTAGAAATACGGAAAACCCTGGACGGCTGCGAAAGAATTCTGGGGGGGCAGATGGACAAGAAGCCGGAAGGTGATTTTTACATGATCGGAGCGCTCACCTGATGCTGTCCAAGGTCGACACTCAATTTTCACGATTGCTGGTGGATAAGGGGCTTCTGAGTCCGGCGGTGATCCAGCCTTATCTGGACGAGGCGGCCAAATCTAAAGAGGCTTTGGTGGCGCTTTTACTCAAAAGAGATGTTCTTACCGAGGACGTTCTCTTAAAAAATCTTTCCGAAGCCGCGAAAATTCCGTTTCAGGAATTGAACCAGCTTGACGCAGACAGCGCCGCGGTTGAAAAAATTCCTTTAAAGGTCGCCGAGTATTACAAATTCGTTCCTCTTAAGATAGACAAAAAAAAACTTAAAATCGCGTTGTCCGCTCCTTTGGATATGAGGGCCCAGGACGATATCCGCGCGCATCTGGGTTATGAGGTGGACATGGTTTTGGCAAGGCGGAAGGACGTTGTCGAAGCCATGAAAAAAGCTTACGGATTCGCCGCGGGCACAATCGGAGAAATGGTTGAAAAACAGGGCGCTTTGCCCGAAAAATCCGAACAGCAGCCCGCTTACGAAAAAATCGAAGCCATCGACAACCTGGAAAAAATGGCCGGTGACGCTACGATCGCCAAACTCGTGAACCAGATCATTCTCGAGGCGTATAACAAACGCGCCACCGACATTCATATCGAGCCGTATCGGGGAAAGGTCAAACTGCGCTACCGCATCGACGGTGTTTTGTACAACGCAAACGTGCCCCCGGAAATTTCCCGTTTTATTCTGCCGGTTTTATCCCGCATCAAAATTATGTCGAGTTTGAACATTGTCGAAAAACGTCTGCCGCAGGACGGCCGGGCCATCGTGAAGGTGGAAGACACCCAGCTGGATCTCCGCGTTTCATCCATTCCCACCCCTTATGGAGAGAGCGTGGTTGTACGTATGCTCCCCATGAACCGCGTTTTTGACCTCGAGAAATTAGGTTTAAATTCTAAACAGAAAGAAATATTTGAAACTTTAATCAACAAACCTCATGGAGTTGTTTTTATCACCGGGCCTACGGGAAGCGGTAAAAGCACGACGCTTTACGCCAGCCTCAACAAAATAAATACAGATGAAAGAAAAATTATTACGATTGAAGACCCTGTGGAATATGAGATGGAAGGCGTCACTCAAATCCAGGTGGCCGCCAATATCGGATTGGATTTCGCGCGAGGACTTCGCAGCATGCTGCGTCATGACCCGGACGTGATGATGGTCGGAGAGGTGCGCGATTTGGAAACCGCGGAAATGGCCATTCGCGTGGCGTTGACCGGACATTTGGTTTTTTCAACTTTGCACACTAACGACGCAGCCAGCGGTATCACGCGTTTGGTGGATATTGGCATTCAGCCTTATTTAGTCGCTTCCAGCGTTGAAGCATTTATCGCACAGCGCCTCATTCGCGTGATTTGCGCCAATTGTAAGGAAGAGGACAAAGATTTTCCGCCGGAAATGAAACAAAGAATCGCGAAGGAAATGGGCATATCTGAAAGCTCTTTTGCGGTGCAGCATGGAAAAGGCTGCAACCAATGCAATTACACAGGTTTTTGGGGGCGTTTGGCGATTTATGAAATTCTTTTGATGACCGAGGATGTGAAAGAGCTTGTGATGAAAAAGATGCCTGCCGGTGAAGTGAAGAGAAAAGCCGTTGCCGAGGGGATGCGCACTCTCAGGCAGGATGGCTGGCAAAAAGTAATAGATGGGTTGACGACTCCCGCGGAAGTTTTGGAAGCGGCGCCACTGGATCCGGAGGAAGAATTGTCGGAGGTGGAAGGTGATTCGGAGTTTACCCGTTCCGTTAGCTTTCAAGAGGTTTCAGAGAAGATTCCTGATTTTCAAAGTTTTGAAAAGGGTGCGGATCGCCGGATTTTTCCCAGAGCGTCCGCGAATATTGTCGTGCATTACCGCATGGTCAAAAACGCGGATAAGCCCGAAGAAATTCAAGAAACCGGGCCCTATGATTCCAATGCCACGACCAAGGATTTGAGCGCTGGCGGCCTTTCATTTTTTATCAAAGAATCTTTCACGGCCGGTTCCATTCTGGAATTAAAAATCGATTTGCCCGGAGAAAAGAAAAATTTTATCAAATGTCTTGCGAAGGTGATTTGGATTCGGCCTGTTCCGGACTCTCCTTATCATGAAACCGGGGTTTGTTTCCTGGACTTGGCGGGGCGTGACCGTCAGGCTTTGGATAAGTTTGTGGAAAAAGAGAAAAAGTAACGGTGGGAATAAAAGATGCCTGAATTTGCTTATAGAGCCAAAAAGGGTCCTACGGAGGTACTGGAAGGCACTTTAGAGGCCTCATCGGTGGATGAGGCGGTTGAGAAATTAGACCAAATGGGGCTTTTGGCTGTTCATGTGGATGAAGTGAAAGGGAATAAAAAACAGACGAGGGACGAGGGACGAGGGACGAGGGACGAAGGGGCTGCTACGTGGGATGATTCGAAAAAGAACAAAAAGCAAACCCCTAAGAAAGAAGCTCCCGAAGCAAATAGCGCGAGCAGTGGATCCATTGTTCTTTTTAAGCGGGTTAAATCCTCTGAGATTACGCTTTTTGGCAGGCAATTGGCGAGTCTTATCAAATCCGGCGTGCCTATTTTGCGCGCGTTATGGATTATTCAAGAACAAACGCAAAACCCTGTTTTTAAAAAATTTCTCATGAGAGCCCAGCAGGAAATCAACAACGGCCGCACTTTTTCCTCGGTGCTCGCCGAATATCCCAAGTATTTTTCCACTCTTTATGTAGCCATGGTCCGGATGGGGGAAGACAGCGGTAATTTACAGGAAGCGATGCTGCGTATTTCCGATTACCGCCAGAGACAGGAAGAGATTTTATCCCGCGTGCGCACGGCGATGGCGTATCCGATTTTGATGGGAATCACGGGCATCGGCACCATTATTTTTATGCTCACTTACGTGATTCCTAAATTAACTTCTTTGTTCACGAGTTTGGGTACGAATCTTCCGCTGCCTACGCGAATTCTCATGAAAATCAGCGCTTTTTTTCAAAAGCCCGAGTTTTGGATCGCAGCCGCCGTTCTTATTTTTGTTTTGATCTCTCTGGCTAAACTGCGCGCCTCTCAAATGAAGTGGTTTTGGAGCGTTGCGAGTTTGCGGATTCCGATTGTTAAGAGTTTTGTCATGAAATCGGAGTTGGCGCGTTTCGCGCGGACTTTTGAGCTTTTAATAAAGAGCGGCCTTCCGATTTTAAGGGCCATGGACGTGGCCATCCCCGTTTTGGGCAACGAGATATACAAAAAAAATCTGCAAAAATCCGTGAATGATCTGACGGGCGGCGGATTTCTTGGAAAAAGTTTGAAAGAATCCGGCGTTTTTCCTCTTTTTATGACAAACCTTATTTCCGTATCTGAAGAATCCGGAAAAATGGACGAAGCCCTGCAGGAGATAGCGGCATTTTACGAACACGAAACGGATGAGCAAATTAAAATCATGACCTCCTTGATGGAACCTTTGATGATTTTGGTGATGGGAGCGATCGTGGGGTTTATTGTGATGGCCATGATGCTACCGATGTTTGAGTTGAATATGATTGTAAAATAATGAAGAGAAGATCGCTTAGGATGAAGGACGAAAGAGCAAAAAAAATGCACTTATTTTCGTCCCTCGTCCCTCGTCCCTCGTCCTTCGTTTTCCGGAGAGCCATTTTCTTCTGCGCTTTATCAGCCGTATTTTTTCAACTGGCCTCAGCTTTTGCTGAAGCTCAATGGAAAGAGGAGAGAGGGGATCATTTTATCGTGTACTACATGAATGACGCCGCTAAGCCCAAGGATATTTTGTGGAAAGCGGAAGGCTATTACAATCGCATCGCGGACGATCTGGGTTATCCGCGTTATTCCAATTTCTGGCAATGGAACAATCGTGCCAAAATTTACGTGCATCCCAACAAGGAAGCGTTCCAAAAATCCACGGGGCAGCCCGCCTGGTCGCACGGGATGGCCAGCTATCTCAACAAAAGCATTCACACCATCGAAGGAACGCCGAATTTTTTAGACGCCGTTTTACCGCATGAAATCACGCATTTGATTTTCAGGGATTTTGTGGGACTTGAAGGCCAAATTCCTTTGTGGCTGGACGAGGGCGTGGCACAATGGGAGGAAGATGCAAAAAGACAAATGGCCCTTCAGAATATGCCCATGCTGGTCGGTCAGGCAAAGATTTTTACTTTGCAAAAATTGAATGCCACGGATATCCGTAGAGAAACGGATCAGGACAAAGTCGCGGTATTTTATTTGGAGGCCATTTCCATCGTCGATTACTTGATTCATCAGTACGGTTCCTCACGCTTTACTCAGTTTTGCCGCAATCTCCGGGATGGAAAAAAATTCGAAGAATCCTTGCGGGATGCGTTCGGTGCTTCAGTTGGCAGTATCGATAATTTGGAAACCCTTTGGATAAAATATGTAATGGCAAAAAATACGGGAGACCTGTCATGAAAAATCAAAAAGGTTTTACGCTGATTGAGTTGATGCTGGTGGTTATTATCATCGGTGCGCTCACGGCAATGGTGATGCCCAGACTTGCCGGGCGCACGGAACAGGCAAAAGTCAGTGCGGGTCAGGCGGATGTGAGCGCCAATATCGCGACCGCGCTCAAACTTTACGAATTGGATAACGGTCGCTTTCCTTCAAGCGAGGACGGGGGTTTGACGGCCCTGTTTACCAAGCCCTCCAATGCCGGAAACTGGAACGGGCCTTATTTAGAAAAAAAACCGGTGGATCCATGGGGCCATGAGTATCAATATAAATCCCCCGGAGCTCACCGGACGTATGACTATGATTTGTTCTCGATGGGGCGTGATGGCGTGGAAAGCGAGGACGACATCAAGAATTGGGAAAATTAGACATGCGGAATTCAGGGTTTTCGCTGGTTGAGCTTCTCGTCACTCTCGTATTCGTCGCGCTCGGGTCCCAGATGATCCAGGGCGGTTTTTTGAGGGCCGCGGATATGTTTGGGCGGTACTCCAATTCCATCGGCGTGATGGTTTGGCTTCATGAGCGCACCGCCCAAATTCATGAAAATCTTTACAGGAATGAACCTATCGCGGAGAGCGCTCCGGAAATTTCCACGGGACTTGGCAAGGAGTTTCGTTGTTCTCAATCCGCGGACGCCAGACCTGAGCCAAATTTATTTTCCATCAAACACTCGGTGGAGTGGACCGAAGGCGGTAAACCGGTAAAGATCGATCGGGAAGCGTATGTCTATCAACCGGACCCGTCACAAACACTTTAATCGCCTGGGATTTTCCCTCGTCGAGCTGCTGCTTGTTCTGACGCTTGCCCCGGTTATTTTTTTCGCGGTTTATTCCAATTTTTCCACGGGTGTGCGTCTTTGGAAAAGAATTCAGGTCCCGACTCCCCAGGAAGACGTTTTAATCTTTTATGAAAAATCAGTCAAAGACATTCAGAACACCATGAGGTCCAAACAAATTTCTTATTTTGGCGAAAAAGACAGAATATCATTTTGCGCCGGAGTGGAAGCTGACAAGGCTCTCGGCGGTGCCAGGGGTATCGGACAAATTACCTATTATTACGATGATTTTAAAAAAATTCTTTTTCGGGAAGTGAAGGATTACAGCCAATTGTACCGGGACGCTGCGGGAAGCGTGGCGCCGCTTTTGAGAGACATTTCATCCGTGGAGTTCTCGTTTTTTGCGTTAAATCTCTCTTCTCACGAATATGAATGGAAAGACGATTTTAGCGGAAAGGGAGGCAATGTTCCCACCGCAGTCCGGATCCGTTACGTTGCCAAAGATTCCCCGAAGCCTGTCACGGAGACATTTTTCATTCCTACGGGGTGGGCCGCAAAAGACAAAGGGGCGTCCGCCTCATGAAAATAAAAAAGCGGGGAAGTATGCTTGTCATGGCGCTTTGGACGCTTATGCTGCTGAGCGTTTTTTCCGTTTCCCTTGGTTTTGGAGTCCGCCAAAAGGCATCGCTTCTTTTAAGGCTTTCCACGCTTGACGCCCTATACCCCATCGCTTATTCTGGAGTAGAGTATGCGAAGAGCCTGGTGAAATCGGATCCCGACATAAATTTAGATTCATTTTTAGATCCATGGGCCGCCGCCGCGGATTCATCGCACGCGGTGCGCGTCGAAGGCGGGTCGTTTTCTTTGGTGGGGTGCGTTCCAGTCACGGACGAAGAAAGCAAAATCAACATAAATCAAACAACAGCTGAGATTCTGATACGCCTTTTGAGAACAGTGCCGGGTTTAAGCAAGGACAACGCGGAAGAAATCGCCTACAATATTCTGGATTGGATGGATTCGGATTCGGCTTTCGGGCATCCTAAGTATGGTGCTGAAACCAGTTATTATGAAGGCCTGGATAAACCCTACTCCGCCAAAGACGCGCCCTTTGAAACCATCGACGAACTGCTGCTGGTAAAAGGGATCACTCCCGAAATTTTCGAAAAGATCAGGCCCGGTATCACGGTTTATGGAAGCGGAACGGTGAATATTAACACGGCGAATGCCCAGGTTTTATCGGCGCTCGGATTCAGCTCGGATTCAATCACTTCTCTTTTGCACTACCGGATGGGGGATGACGGGAAGGACGGAACCTCCGACGACCATTATTTTAAGAATGAATCAACCGTCGCGACGGATTTGAAAGAAATCGCAAAAACGCCCTTGGAATCGAGTCAGGAGATTCTTTTGGCGGGATTGATTCAGACGGGCCACATCGGAGTGACTTCCACTTTTTTTAGCGTGACCAGCCGTGGCGTTCTGGAAAAAAATGGGGCGGCAATCCAGGTGGAAGCCGTGTTTAACCGGAAAGCCCAGGTTTTTTATCAACGGATGGGAAATATTGAATGGCCAAAAAACCAATCAAATTAGGCCTCGATTTCGGCTCTAAAAACAAAAGCCGGGATATTCTTTGCGCCGAACTTGACGAAAATTATCTTAAGGTCGTGCATTTGCAGCAGCGCGGCGTGCGCCGGGAATTTGTGAACACGGTTTCCCATCCGGTGCGCGGTCTTTTTGAAGAAGGCCTTCTGCTTTTGCTTCGCCAGACTCTGGAGCAATTCCAGGTGCAAAACCCCAGGGTTTATTTGACCGTACCTTTACCTCTGGTGATTACGCGCAACATCGAAATTCCTTCGCAGGATCCCGATGAGATAAAGGAAATCGTCAATTTACAGGCCAGCCGCCATACTCCTTATGCCAGGGCCGAAATCATCGTGGACATGGTGAATCTCGGGATCGTGCGCGAACGTTATTCCAAAATCCTGCTTGTGATCGTGCCTAAAGAAACCGTCAACAAACATATTCAATTAATGGAGAGGGTGGGCTTAAGGCTGGAGAAGGTTGTTTTTCCTCCGGAGGCAATCGCGGCCGCAGCGGACAAGATGATGGGCAAAGACGCGGAGGGGGCGCCATTCGTCGTGATTCACATGGATTACGCTTTCACGAATTTTATTGTCGTGGAGGCCTCGAGAATTTTGTTTGTCCGGGGGATTCATATTGGCGCCAGCCATCTAACCGAGGAACGAACCAGTTACGTGGACAGGTTTCAGGATGAACTCGAGAAATCCCTTGAGACTTATCATTCGGATGAGGTTGGCGCCACCCCAAAAGCGCTCCTACTTTCAGGAGTTTTGCAGAATGTTACCGATTTTGATGATTTGTTTGAAGACGCTTTGCACTTAAAAATCAAACGCGTTTTGTATCCTGAATATTTTCATATGACCGAACCCGCCAAAAAGGCTGTTATGTCTGCTAAAAATGTGTCGTTTTTGAATCTGTTGGCCCCCATGGCGGTTTTCGACCGGTTGAAGGTCGATCTTACGTCCGAGGAAAAGAAGCTCAAAATACAATTGGAGCGCCGGGCCAAAGAAATGCTTAAAACGGGCATTCTTACCATGATTTTTTTAAGCCTGATCTTTGCGGATGTGACGTCCAGAATTTCCTTCAAAAAAGCCTTTTTGAAGCAGGTGACCACCCATTATCTTCCAGTCCGGGAGGGCGCGAAGCAATTGGAGCAAATGCTTTCGAAAACGGAGCTCGTGAAGTCTTATCTTATCAGCCGGGGTAATTCCCTGAAAGCCCTCACGGAATTGTACGACGCCACGCCGCTTGAGATTCGTCTGACGGAAATCAAATACGACAGCAGCAGCCAGAAATTTTCCGTCAAAGGCACCTCGTCGGTGATGTCATCCGTTTTTTCTTTTGTCAGCGACCTGGAAAAATCAGCTTCTTTTAAGAATGTTAAGACAAAATATGTGACCAGTCGAAGCGAGGCCGGGAGAGATTTGGCTGATTTCGAGGTGAATTGCCTGATCGAGGCCGCGGGGCCCCAAAAAACGGAGGCTCCCAAAAAATGAAAAATCCTTTGACCGCGTTTTACGTCAAGCTGTCCAAAAAAGAAAAACGCATTTTTTTCATCGCGTTTCTTCTGGTAGGCGGCGCGTTTGTTGACCGTGTCATCGTCATGCCCGTTATCACGACGTTGTCTACGCTTAACAACTCTATCCGGGACCAGGAAACGGCGATCCGGAAAAGCATGAACATGCTTCTTCACAAGGAAGCGATTATTGAGGAAAGCCGTGAATACGCAGCTTACTCGGTGGAATCCCGCAATCCGGAAGAAGAAGTCGTGGGCGTCCTAAAAGAAGTGGAATCCGTGGCCGAAAAATCGGGCGTGAGCCTGGTTTACGTGAAGCCCGGCACGATGCGCCAGGATAAGGCCGCGAAGTACTATTATGCGAACTTGGAATGCGAAGCTCCGATGGAACAGATGGCCACTTTTTTTCATAGTCTGGAGAGTTCCGGAAAACTCCTGACGATTGAGAAATATCAAATACAGCCGAAGAATAAGGATTCGAGTATCGCGCGGTGCACGATGTCCGTTTATAAAACCGTTTTGTCTTAAAATTAAGGGAGATTTTTTGTTATGTGGAGATTATTGGTTGTGGATGATGATGCCAGCAATTGCAAGATGCTGAGAGAATTTTTACAGGACAAGGCTTACTGTGATGTCGCATTCAACGGCAAGGAAGCTTTGCAGGCTCTTATCGAAGCTCCGCAGATCGGCCGTAAATACGACGCTATTCTGCTTGATTTTTCAATGCCTGTGCTCGATGGAGGGCAGGTGTTAAAGTCTCTCCGCGAACAAGAGAAACTGCAGGGCGTGCCTGAAGGGCGAGGGGTTCCCGTTATCATGATTTCAGCGCATGAAGAAGTGGTTATCAGCTGTTTTAAAGAATGCTGTGACGACTATCTTGTGAAGCCTTATTCCCTGGTTGTGTTGATCGAAAAATTAAACAAGCTTATCCGTTAAGTCCTTATATAAATTTAATATCTATTAACATAGCCACCCACTGTTATTATAAGGAAAGCAGACTTTAATGGTGAATTTAATAGGCTTATTAACGCTATTTTAAATATATTTTTGATAATTAATACTTGAAATTATATATTAATTATGGTAAATATATATTATTGGAATTAATAGATTATTTTAAGAAAACTTCAGCATTGTTTTATGCCTATGGACGATATTCTTAAAGAATTTTTGGTTGAAACAAACGAGAACCTTTCGCAGCTTGATTCTTGTTTGATTGAGCTTGAAAAAAATTCCTCAGACCCTAAGCTGTTGGCTCAGGCGTTCCGCACGATTCATACCACCAAAGGAAGTTCCGGTTTTTTAGGCTTGGCTTGTTTGCAGGCCGTGGCTCATGTCGGAGAAGATCTTCTTAGTCTTATGCGGGACGACACACTTAAGTTAAATGCCGACATCACCAGCGCTTTGCTTGAGATGGTGGACGCGATCCGTGAAATTCTGGCGGAATTGGAGAAAACGGGCAAGGAAGGAAAAAGAGACGACTCAAAACTAATCGCCCGGCTTAAACAATTGACGTTGCCGCAAGAACAAAAACCTATCGGTGAGATTCTGATCGAAAAAGGAAAATTAGACCCCCAAGCTTTCGCCGAAGCGCTCAAAAAGCAAATCGAAGGTGATCCCAGGCGCGTGGGGGAGATTTTGGTTGAGAGCGGAAGCGTGAAGCCCCAGGAAGTTTTGCAGGCGCTTAAAACCCAGGATGAACGGAAGTCCCGTTCGGTGGCGGACAAAAATATCCGTGTGGACGTGGAACAGCTGGACAAGCTGATGAACCTTGTCGGGGAATTGGTGTTGACTAGAAACCAGGTGCTGCAGTTTACTCACCAGCAGGAAAATGCGGTCATGACCGGCGCCGCCCAAAAACTCAATCTGATCACAAGCGAGCTTCAGGAGCGGATGATGAAAACACGCATGCAGCCCATCGGCCAGGTGGTGAATCAATTTCCGCGTGTAGTTCGTGATTTATGCGTCGCGCTTGGGAAAAAAGTGGAAGTGGTTCTGGAAGGCCGTGAAACCGAAATGGATAAAACCGTGCTCGAGGCCATCAAAGATCCATTGACTCACGTGGTGCGAAATGCCGTTGACCACGGAATCGAAACACCCGAACGGAGAACTGTGCTGGGCAAGCCGGCTGTCGGGACGCTTAAAATCAACGCTTTTCATGAAGGCGGCCAGGTCAATATCGAGATCGTAGATGACGGTTCTGGTATTGATGTGCAGCGGGTCAAAGAAAAAGCGCTTTCCATGTCACTTATCGGCAAGGCTGAAGTGGACCGGATGAGCGAAAAAGAGCTGCTCAATTTGATTTTTTTGCCTGGACTTTCCACGGCTCAAAAAGTAACCAATGTATCCGGCCGCGGAGTCGGCATGGATGTCGTCAAAACAAACATAGAAAAAATAGGCGGCACCATCGACCTTCAAACAAAACTGGGCCATGGCACCGCCATCCGCATCAAGATTCCTCTAACCCTGGCCATCATTCCCGCGCTCATTGTTTCCAACGGTAAAAATCGCTACGCAATCCCTCAGATCAGTTTGCTGGAACTGGTGCGCATTGAGGCTGAAGAATTCAAAAATATCGAAGAATTTCAAGGGGCGCCTGTTTATCGCTTGCGCGGGAATTTACTCCCCCTGATTTATTTAAACAAAGAGCTGGGCCTTGCCGGTGAATCTTCTTCCCGGGGTTTTCATCTGGTCGTTTTGCAGGCCGATGGCCAATCCTTTGGACTGGTTGTCGATGAGGTGAGTAATACCCAGGAGATTGTGGTCAAGCCTTTGGGTCAGGAACTTAAAGGCTTAAGTATTTTTGCGGGTGCCACCATTATGGGAGATGGCTCCGTGGCTTTGATCCTTGACGTGCTTGGGTTGGCGCTCAAGGCCGGCGCGATTTCATCCACGGGGGATACGAAAAAAAGCAAAGTGAGCGAATCTTCGCAGGGTGTTTCCGGCAACCGGCAAACCCTGCTTATTTTTCAAAGCCAGGATGACGGCCGGATGGCCATCCCTCTTTCCAGCGTGGTGCGTCTCGAGGAATTTCCCTCTTCCTCCATTGAGCGTGCGGGAGAGCAGGAAGTGGTGCAATACCGGGGCCAAATTCTGCACCTTATTCACGTTTTCTCGTTAGTCAAAGAACGCCGCAAACAGCTCCGGAATTTGCGTGAATCCTTGGATAAGGATGCCGCCCAAAAATGTTTGCCGGTGGTCGTCTACCAGGACGAACACCATTCCGTCGGGCTTGTGGTGGGTCGAATCGTGGACATCGTGGAAGAAAATGTTGTTCAAGCCGGAGAGTCGGGTCGGGACGGAATTTTGTTTTCAGCGGTTATACAAAACCGTATTACGGAAATTCTTGACGTTAAAAGGGTGCTTCAGCTTGCCGATCCGGGCTATTTCAGTCAAACTGAGGTCTCAAGCCATGGCTGATACGCGGCAATACTGCACTTTTTATCTGGATGGAAAGTTTTTTGGAATTGAAGTGACGCAGGTTCAGGAGGTCACCCGCTACCAGCAAATGACCGAAGTTCCATTGGCCAGAAAAGAGGTGAGCGGGCTCATCAATCTCAGGGGACAGATTGTTTCAGCCATTGATCTTCGTAAACGACTTCAAATGCCGGATCGACCTAAAAATTTTTTGCCTATGAATGTGGTTGTAAAAACAACTCAAGGCGTCATGAGTTTACTTGTGGATGAAATAGCGGATGTCATGGATTTAAGCCAGGACCAGTTTGAAAAAACTCCGGAAACCGTAAAAGGCATAGCTCGGGAGCTT
The DNA here is from genome assembly GCA_023247935.1 of Candidatus Omnitrophota bacterium. Classification (GTDB taxonomy): domain Bacteria; phylum Omnitrophota; class Gorgyraeia; order 2-02-FULL-51-18; family 2-02-FULL-51-18; genus JAHFFM01. Next base: position 17,105 of record JAHFFM010000005.1, read on the forward strand.
TTGGATGGGGCCTATAAACTGGATAAGAAATTGCTTATGGTGTTGAATGTGGAGAAAACCATTTGTTTGGCCGGAACTATATATTAATATAATTATTAACTTTTTTATACTTATGCTTATATTTATAATATTATGTTTGATAATACAGTGAGGAGATTATGAAGCTTAAACTTCCATTTCCAAAAGGCTTGAACCTATTGTCAAGAATAGGGTTAAAAATACGACTTATTTTGTATATCACCCTACTTCTTTTGGCGGTGGTTGGTGGGGTTTCTTTTTTCACGCTTCGTTCCCAAACCTCGACTTTGAAAAATTTATTTGACAAGGTTTCGGAGGTTGGCAAAAAAATACAGACAGACCAGACAGCGATTGTCAAGAAAGTAGGCGAACAACAGGAAACCAAGAACAATGCAGCCATCAAAACAAAGCTTGAAAATCTCAGCGGTGCCGTGGCAGCCGCGGCTGCCCTGGCTCTGGAATCCGGTGATGTGGACGTGATGAACCAGATTTGCCAGGGTGTTTGCGGCGATCCGGACGTAATTTTTTGTTATCTACAAGACAGTTCCGGAAAAAGCGTCACCACTTTTACGAATAAATCGGACCCGGATTTGAAGAAATTTTTGGAAGGTGTGGGAGGCTCTTCCGTGAGCGTGATCGGCCAAATATTGCCTACTTTTGAAGATGTCATCAAGCACGAAACGCCCGTGATTCAAAACGGGAAAGAAATCGGCAGCGTTACTCTTTTTGCTTCTCACGAAGAAGTGAAGCGGCAAGCAAAGCTTATTCAGGATGGCGCTGACGCGATGAACTTATCCCTTAAAGCAGCCTTGGATGATTTTCAAAGCATGATACGCCAACAGGTCGATTATTCGCAGCGTCAAGGCGTTTCTCTAGGACTGTCCGCGGCTTTGATTTCTCTTGGAGCTGGATTTGTTTGTGCTGTTTTCATCGCGCGAGGCATTGTGAAACCCCTTTTAAAAGCCGTCAAGGTTTTGGAAGACATGGCTAAAGGAAATTTGACACAACAATTGGATGTGAATTTAAAAGATGAAGTAGGACGAATGGCGCAGGCGTTAAATGTCACTTCGAAAGCCATGTGCCGGGCTATTCTCGCGATTGCGCAAAATTCAGAAATGTTATCCGCTTCCTCCGAAGAATTATCCGCTGTCAGCCAACAGATGACGACAAATTCAGAGCAGGCAGCCAATCAAGCGGGGGCTGTTTCCGCGGCCGCCGAACAGGTAAGTAAAAGTGTTCAGTCTGTTTCCACATCCACGGAAGAAATGACGGCCAATGTCCGCGAGATTTCGAAAAACGCCAATCAGGCTGCTGTTGTGGTGAGTAACGCCGTCAAACTGGCTCAATCAGCGAACGACACCGTACTTAAACTTGGCACTTCAAGTGCCGAGATCGGTAATGTGGTGAAAGTGATTACATCCATTGCTGAACAGACCAAACTTTTGGCATTAAATGCGACGATCGAAGCGGCGCGGGCTGGCGAAGCGGGAAAAGGTTTCGCGGTGGTGGCTAATGAAGTGAAAGAATTGGCCAAAGAAACGGCAAAGGCAACCGAGGATATTCGCTGTCGTATCGAGTCAATTCAATCCAGTACCAGCCAAGCGGTCGATTCGATCAGTAAAATCGCTAAAATCATAGACGAGATCAGTGGGATTGCCACTTCTATTGCCAGCGCCGTAGAACAACAAACAGCGACGGCCAATGGAGTCAGTCGTAATATTTCAGAAGCCGCGAAAAGTTCCTTGGATATTGCCCGAAACATTGTATCCGTGGCCCAGGCTTCAAAGATGATAAGTTCAGGCGCTACCGGTGCGAGCAGTTCGGCAAAAGACCTTTCGAAGATGGCCTTAGAGCTCAGGGAACTCGTAGCTAAATTCAAATACATGGAAAGCGGACCTTATTCAGGAGGAGTCAAAAAATGAAGAAAATGAACATAAAAATAACGGCTTTGCTGGCGGCGTTCGTGTTATTGTTCAATACTCCTATCTTTGCCGAAGGAAAAAAAGACCTGGGTATCAACGGGTCTTATTACAAGCAATTGGTACAAATGAAAGACGTGGTTGCCGACATATTACCGCCACCCGCCTATATCATAGAGGCTTATCTGACTGTCTTGAGAATCGTGGATGAAATGGAAAAAGGAATGGCAGATGGAGCCTTGGATGACGCGGAAAAGAAAACAATCAATGAATTTATCGACTATGGCAACAAGCTGAAAGATGGAGCTCCCGGACTGTTCCCAGGATATTTTGAGAGAATTGACCATTGGGCGAAAGATCTGTCAGAGGCTACACCTGAAGATAAGCAACTCAAAGATTGGCTGGTTTCAAAATCGGTAGAACCTGCAAAGCAATTTTTTGATATCCGTGATAACAAATTTAATGCATTGGCCAAGGCGGGTGATGTAAAAGGGGCCAAGAAGATCGTGCGCGATGAGTTGAAGAAAGCTTACCAAGCGCATCGCAATGCGATTGACGTGGTTGTGAGTCGTTCACGGACCGTCAACGCAAAAATTGAAAAAGAAGTCGCAGACAAATTGACCGCTGCGGGCGGCGAAGTTACGGATGATGTTCTGATTAAAAGCCCTCTTTATACGAAGGTTATCCAAATGAAAGACGTGGTCTCGGACATTCTTCCTCCGCCGGCTTATATTATCGAATCTTATCTCACGGTTCTTCAGCTTATTGATGAAACGGAAATCGCGCTTACGGATGGCACGATAGACGGCAGAGAAAAGGCGGAGATCAATCGTCTGATCGAATGGGGCCGACAGCTGAAAGAGGGTGCCAGCGCCAAAGACGAACTTCCCGGTTATTTCGAACGCCAGGGATTTTGGACGACGGATCTGTCCGACTCCACGCCCGAAGAGAAAAATATCAAGGAGTTGATGATTTATCTGTCTGCCGATCCGGCCAAGAAATTTTTTGAAATCCGGGACTCAAAGTTTATTCCGCTTATTCAAGGCAATGATGTGGAAGGCTCCAAAAAAGTGGCCCGCGAAGAGTTATTGCCTCTTTATAATGATCACCGTAAACACATCGATTCTCTGGTGATCGCGGCTAATAAGCGCTATGAGACCGTAGAAAAGCAGGTGAACTCGTTGTTGACTCAGTAAAAGTAAAGCTTAAGGAGATTCCTTTAAAGGGAGTCAAAAAAACCGCATGGAAATATTTCCATGCGGTTTTTGCTTTTTATATATTTTTATGCTATAATTAATAATATTAAACATTTATTAATTATTATTATCAAAAATTACACATTCTTATGAAGAAACACCGGGTGTTGATTGTGGATGATTCGGTCGTTGTACGGCGGATTTTGTCCGTGCAGTTGGCCAAAGAAGAGGACATTGAGGTCGCTGGCGTGGCCGCTAATGGCAAAATTGCCCTGGCCATGATGACTCAAGTGAATCCGGATATTTTGATCTTGGATGTACATATGTCCGAAATGGACGGTTTGACGCTTTTGAAAGAACTTCGCCAAAAATCTTTTTCCGTGCCGGTTATTATGTTAAGCAGTTCCACGCAGAAAAGCGCGGAGATTACACTCGAGGCCCTGGCTTTGGGTGCCAATGATTATGTGGCAAAGCCTGAATTTACCAAGGGCCTGGATGATGCGGTCGGTAAAGTGTGCGCGGAGCTTGCCGAGAAAATTCGATTATTTTGTACAAAGTCCTTGCTGGAGGCTCCCTCCTCAACCGTTGCTCATGCAACTCCGCGGATTGATTTTTCAAGCGCATTGCCACAGCTTGTCCTGATAGGCGTGTCTACCGGAGGGCCCACCGCGCTTTCTGAAGTGATTCCCGCGATTTCAGCGGATTTTCCGGTTCCGATAGCGCTTGTCCAACACATGCCGGCCATGTTTACGAAGATGCTGGCGGAAAGGCTTACGGCTAGTTCCAAAATACGCGTGATCGAGGCGCAGGGCGGCGAGATTTTAAAGCCCGGCAACGCTTATCTGGCGCCGGGAGGGTATCATCTTATTTTGGAGAGACAAAAAGCGGATCTTGTGACATGTCTCACGCAAACTCCGCCGGTGAATTCATGCCGGCCTTCGGTGGACGTGCTTTTTGAGTCCGCCGCACCATTGATGGGTTCAAAGGTTTTGGCTATTGTTCTTACGGGAATGGGAGAGGACGGAAAAAGAGGCTGTGAAGCCATAGCGGATCGGGGAGGGTTTATCATCGCTCAGGACGAAGCCACAAGCGTCGTGTGGGGCATGCCCGGGGCCGTGGTGAAAGCGGAGCTGGCGGATCGCATACTCCCGCTTCGGCATATCGCTGCGGCTATTGAACAGTATTGCCGTAAAGGTTTTACAAAATGATTACCTCGCAGGATTATGATTACCTGATCCGGTTATTGAAAGACAGCGCGGGTATGGATCTCGGGCTCGATAAGGGGTATTTGATTCGATCAAGGCTTGAGCCTTTAGCCCAAAAAATGGAGTTTCAGGGGTTGCGAGGATTGTTTGACAGACTTCAACAAAAAAAGGAACCCCTGCTTGAAGAAGCCGTGGTGGAGGCCATGCTGACCAATGAGTCGCTTTTTTTTCGGGATTCCAGGGTGTTCGAAAAAATGAAAGAAATTATTATCCCAAAAATCATAGAAAACCACAAAATCGTTCGAATCTGGAGCGCGGCTTGTTCCACCGGCCAGGAACCTTATTCGCTTGCGATGCTCCTGGCTTCGATGCCGTGGGAATCGCAGGGATGCATGTTTGAAATTTTAGCTACCGACCTTTCGCGGTCCGCGCTTTCCAGGGCAGCCCAGGGTGTTTACACTGAGCTGGAAGTGTTGCGAGGCCTGAATCCTCAGCTTTTGTCTCTTTATTTCGAAAAGGTTTCAGGGGGATGGAGAATCAAGTCCGATATTTCTAAACGGGTTTCGTTTCATTGGGCAAATTTGATTCGGCTAGACGACAACATTGGGGTGTTTGACGTCATTTTTTGCCGGAATGTTTTGATTTACTGCGATCTTTCCGTAAGAAAAAGTGTCGTTCAGAAATTGGGCAGTTTTTTGCGACCGGACGGGTATCTTGTGCTGGGGTCTTCGGAAAACCTGCTGAATGTCAGCGAAACATACAGTTGGTCCCAGGATATCGGCCCTTCGATATATCAGAGAAAAGTAGTAAATTAATGCATAGGTTCAGGAGGGTGAAATAAGATGGAAGTCAAAAAAATAGAAAAGGCTTTGGAAAAAACCATCGTCAGCACTTTCGAGACTCTTTTTTCCGAAAAGCCTTGTTTATCGGATATCCGGCAAGTCGAGAAAGCCGCTGAGGACGTCGTGGTGGCTTCTATCGGTTTAACGGGGCATATGAATTGTTCGCTGGTGATCGTTTCACCGTTGTCCTCCATGCGATTTTTGGTCTCAAAAATGCTGGGCATGGACCTGGGTCCTGAGAGTCTGCAGGACATCGTGGATGGCACTGGCGAAATTCTGAATATTTTTGCCTGGTCCATGAAAAGCCTTCTTAAGGATTCCGTTGGAAATTTTGAACTAAGTCTTCCCGCCGTGATCGTGGGCATGAAAGACACGGAAATCGCCCGGATGAAAAAAACGCAGAAGGTTGCGCTGTCCGCTAAGCTGGGACAGGCGAAGTTCGAGACTTATTTATTTTATTCCGAACAAAATGAATATTCTATTGACGGAATCGGCGCCTTGGCCTCCGAGCAAGGCGCGGAAGCGGCGGCGGCGATGCTCAAGAAAATGTACCAGGCTCGGGAGCGAAAATGACATTGTTTTCAAAGCAATACGGCATTGACACGAATTCTCCTGATTCCGAGATTGCCGATGTTTGCGGCGAGTTCGCGAACGTGGTGGCGGGAGGTTTCAAAAAGGAACTGGTGGATCTTGGTTTCGCGGAAATGCAGATAGACATTCCAGCCAATCATTACAAGGAATTCACCCAAAAGTTCAAGCTGGTTTTACACAATAAGTACGAACTGATTTTTACGCACGGAGGGGCCGATATTTTGAAAGTCGAGGCGGCCATGGAATCTCCAGAGTAAATATAAAAAAGGGGAGGGATGTGATGAAGATACTGATCGTGGACGATTCGGGCGTGCAGCGCAAGATGATTATGAAAATTATCCAGGAAGCCGGTTTTTCGCAGCCGGTGTTGGAAGCCTCAAATGGGCAGGAAGCCGTGCAGGTGCTGGGCACCAACTTTCAGGATATAGGACTGATTCTTTGTGATTGGAACATGCCGGTGATGTCGGGAATCGATTTTGTGGAGGGGGTAGGCAAAGTTCCTCAATTATCGAAAATTCCGATTGTGATGGTCACGACCGAGGGCACTGAATCCAGGATTAAAGAGGCCCGCTCAAAATACCCGACACTGGTCGGTTATGTGACGAAGCCCTTTACGGCGGATCAGCTTCGAAATACCATCAGTCCTTTTATCAAATAAAAAAATTGTTTTAGGAAAAGGGGGTTTCTTATGGGATCCAGACAGCAAGCCACCATGGCATACGTCCAAGAGGCCATGAACCAGCTTTTAACCACGACTTTTAAGGAAGCGCCGGAGTTTTTATCCGCGACACAGGAAGGGCTCGATTCTTCCGTGGAGGTGATTGCATCCATGGGTTTGACCGGCTCGCTTGACGCTTCTTTGGCGGTTGGAGTCAGTCGGAAAGGCGCAAATTTGCTAGTTTCAAAGATGCTGGGTTCGGACCCCGGGGAATTCAATCAGGATACGGTGGATGGCGTTGGCGAGCTTGTGAACATGTTCGCCGGCATTATAAAAACCAAATTCGAGGACAGCGGCTGTGTTTTTATTCTCAGTTTGCCAGTGGTTGTCACTGGCACGGTTCCTATGTCCATCCAGAGGCTCGTGAAGTCCGAGGGCGTTGTTCTCTCCGCCAGGATTTTTGGGATTATTTTGGATATATTTTTCTTTTACTCGCGGCCCAGTATGGGGCTGGCAAGATTATCCGACGTGATTTCCAAAGGGTTGTCCAGCAAGGATGCGACGGAAGCTTTAATGAAAATGCTGGCCCAGAAACCAAAAATTTGAATTATGGATTGACTACGGATTGTTGGTTTTGAGGCACATTTTTCGAGGCTTTTTTCTTCTTGGCTTCTTTGTTTTTAATCCAGTGCTCAAGTTCAAGCGCCTTATCTTCGAATTTAAGCTTAGAAAGTTCATCCACCTGCTGCAGAGCCATTGTCAGGTCTCCGGACCAATAATAGGCGCTTCCTAAGCCCTGGAAAGCGTCCGGAAATTTTGGATTCAATTGCGCGGCCTTTTGGTAAGCTTCTATGGCTTTATCAAATTTTAAATCCGTGGCATAAACTTTTCCAAGTTGATGCCAGGCTTGGTACGACTTCGGGTTTTGCTCAATCGCTTTCTGGTAAGCTTCGCTCGCCTTATCATAGGTTCCCTGATTGGAATAAATCACTCCTAAATTGTAATAGCCGGAATAAGACGGCTTTAATTCAACGGATTTGAGACAGGATTGAATGGCTTTGTCAAAATCGCCCAGATTCGTCAAGGTGAGACCTAAAAGAAGATGTGCTTCAGCATTGTTCGGGTCCAGATTAACGGCTGTTTGAAATTCTCTGGCCGCTTCTTTATATTTTTTATCTTGGACGAATTTGCTTCCGGATTGCATGAAATCTTTGGGATCCGGCTTTTGCTGTTCTTGATCGGCCGCGAGGCAAATGGAGCAGCTGAGGATGCCCAAAAGGGCTAAAACTGTAAGCTTGTTGGCCATTTTTTCAAATAAAGCTTTAAGATTTTTTGGTCTGTTTTGGGACGGTCGTTGGTGCCGGTGGGTGTTTGTCCGATTTTTTGCAGAGTTTCAAATCCGGAAACCACTTCACCGAAGATAGTGTGTTTTTTATTCAGATGCGGGGTAGGGGCCAGGGTGATAAAAAACTGGCTTCCGTTGGTGTTGGGACCGGAGTTGGCCATAGCCAAAATGCCGCCTTTCTCAAATTGGACGTCATCACGCACTTCATCTGCGAAAGGCGCGCCCCAAATAGATTGGCCGCCGGTTCCGGTTCCCGTCGGATCTCCGCCTTGAATCATGAATTTATTGATGACGCGGTGAAATATCAGACC
>JAHFFM010000103.1 GCA_023247935.1 Candidatus Omnitrophota bacterium
GATCCCACAACCTTAAAAGATTGGAAAGTGGGGAAAGGCGAGGAAAAAAACTGCATTTTGAGACAGGCTCATGAAAGAAAAAAGCGGCGCAGGCTCCATCATGGCGATGGCCTCATTACTAGAAGAATAAGGAGATGAGGTTGTATTTAAACCGGGGGGTTATTCATTAGAAATGGAATTCGTCCATTTCTAATGTCCTAAACGACCTAAACGACCTAAACGAAGTGCAGGAGCAGGAGCAGGTCTCGGTTAAAAGGTTTTATTCTGATAGATTAAAAAAAAGCCCCGCCTCTCCTTTTTAAATAAAGGGAAGACGGGGCTTTGCCCATCTTAATTCAACTTAATTTTATAAATGATTAATAACGTCCGCCGCCACCGCTGCTGTTTTTACGTTTTGAAAAACATTCTTTGCAATAGACTGGACGATCTCCTGTGGGTTTGAATGGAACATCACAATCTTTTTTACATTCTGAACAAGTTGCTTTATGCATTTCTCGTGGTCCACCGAATCCGCCGCTTTGTTGATAAGCCATAATATCTCCTTTAATTTCAATAAGTTCGTTAATAAAAATTTAAATTTAATCTCAATAGCAATACTAATTGGAAGCTGTTTCCGAACCTCCCTGACTCGTAATTTTCTTTTTAGCCAGTTTTTCTTTTTTCTTTTGTTCTTGTTTTCTTTTTGTTTCCAATTCTTTTTGTTTCTTTTGATAAGAATAATTAACTTTTGCCATTGAGCTCCTTTAATTCCTCTACGTCTTAAATACGATAACAGACGGTATCGATCTAATCAATAAAAAATAATTTTACCTTCAGATACCATTATATGATTATTTGGTTATCTATGATATAGCCAGCAATAAATAATTTAAGGGTCTGGTTTCAACCCCGAGAACTACTGCTTATCTTCGTTTCGAACGATTAAAAGATTAAAACAGGAAACCGTCCATAAAATCTGGTTTAAAAACGCAATAAAGAAACATTCCAATCATTTTGAATAAAAATAGATCTGATATAATAATAACCCATGTCAAAAATTAAAGTAGCACATGTTATTACCCTGCTGGAATTGGGCGGAGCGCAAGGCAACACTTTATTTACAGTAACGCGCTTGGATAAAAATCAATTTAACGTTTCACTCATTTGCGGGACGGGCGGAATTTTAGACGCTGAAGCTAAAAAAATTCCAAACATCACCTTGCATTGGGTCCCCAACCTCATCCGATCCATACGGCCTTGGAAAGATTTCGCTGCGCTGATTCAGCTGGTTAAAATTTTCAAACAAGAGCAATACCAAATTGTTCACACGCACTCTTCAAAAGCAGGAATTTTAGGACGCATTGCAGCACGCATCGCTGGGGTGCCCATCCTTATTCATTCTATTCATGGATTTGGTTTTAATCCTTACCAAAAACTGATTGTGCGTTGGCTGTTTATTGCGCTGGAAGGATGGATTGCCAAATTTACCTCTATTTTAATTGCGGTCAGTCAACAAAATATTGAGATGGGCCTTCATCTAAATATTGGAACGCGCTCTCAATATTGCTTAATTCGCAGCGGAGTGGATATTCAAAAAATTCGTGAAACCGCGCTGCAAATAAATATTCATGAACTAAAAAAAGAACTTCAAATTTCCGATGACGAACTGATTGTTTTAACGATGGGTCCATTCAAAATTCAAAAAGATCCGCTCGCTTTTGTACGGCTTGCCAGCAAAGTTTCAAAAGTTGTTCCTAACGTTAAATTTTTAATGGCGGGCGATGGCGAATTGCGTCCGCAAATTGAACGGCTGATTCAAGAATTAAATTTAAAGAATACTCTTCAACTTTTAGGATGGAAAAAAGACGCCGCAAAATGGATGGCGCTATGCGATGTTTTTGTGTTAACTTCATTGTGGGAAGGGTTACCTCGATCCGGTGTTGAAGCGCTGATCTGCGGAAAACCTTTCGTGGCTTTCAGCGTGGACGGCATTCCGGAAATTATTCACAATGGAAAAAACGGATTCTGCTTACCACCCGGTCAACTTGATCTTATGGCTGAAAAGTTAATTGAACTCCTTCAAAACAAATCGCTGCGAAACACTTTCAACCAAAACGCAAAACAAACCATTAATGATTCATTTGATATTCATAAAATGGTAACGCAACAAGAAGAGCTTTATCTTCAATTAACACATTCTTCCAATCCATGAACCCGTTCTTTAGATTTACAAATCTTTAGAACCCTCCATGAAAAAACCGCGCAACATGTTTTTTAAATTTCTGATGGTATTGCTAATGGCAAGCCTGATCTATTTACTTTGGCTTCCATACGTGCCGAATTTAAAAACAACCAACCCAACGACTTCATCTTTAATCGAACGCAGAATAAATCAAGCTGAAAAAAAAGGTAAAAATTTAAAACCAAAAATGTATTGGAAAAACTTAAACACCCTATCGCCGAACTTAATTCACGCTGTGTTATTGGCTGAAGACGACACGTTCTATCAACATTCAGGATTTGATTTCGATCAGATTCTGATTGCCCTTAAAATAAACTGGAAGAAAAAACGATTTGCCTATGGGGGAAGCACGCTCACCCAACAAATTGCGCGGACGTTGTATCTCTCTCCCTCGAAAAATATTTTCAGAAAATTAAAAGAAGCCTTCATTACTGTTTGGATGGAACTTGTTTTGCCCAAAAAAAGAATTTTAGAACTCTATTTAAATTTCGCGGAATGGGGGGACGGTATTTTTGGAGCGGAAGCGGCAGCGCGGCATTATTACAACAAAAGCTGCTCGCAGCTCACAGAAGAAGAATCCGTTGCGTTAGCTTCTATTTTACCCAGCCCCAGAAAATGGAGCCCTTTTAAAGAAACGCCGTTCATGAAACGTAGACGAAACAATTTATTATCCCGCATGCCAAAAAGAAACTCAACAATTCAAGAACAACCTGTCTTCACCTCCACCTCTACAACCCTCACAACCGCTCCTGAAAATGGGTCCATTACAAACGAATCCATTCTATTAGAACTTGAAAAAACCAACACAAATACAGAAAATAATGAAGACTAATTTTATCCGAGATACCTGACCTGCACCTGCTCTCCTGCACTTCGTTTAGGTTGTTTAGGTCGTTTAGGACGCTTAGGGCATTAGAAATGAAGAACCGAGACGAAGAAGATGAGTATTTTTTCTAACCAAAAAGGTGAAGAGCCTGTCGCGAAATGCAGTTTTACGCTCCTTCGCCTTGCCCCACTTTTCTATTCTTTAAGGTAGTGGGATCCGCTGATGCTGAAAAAGGAGAAGGTTGGAATGAGGATTCTCGACGAAAAAAATCCTCACCCTACCCTCTCCTTGTTAAGGCGAGGAAAAAAACTGCATTTCGCGACAGCCTCCTCATCTCCTTATTCTTCTAGTAATGAGGCCATCGCCATGATGGAGCCTGCGAAAAATGAGGGTGTATTTAAACCGAGGTTATTCATTAGAAATGGAATTCGTCCATTTCTAATGCCCTAAGCGACCTAAACGACCTAAACAACCTAAACGAAGTGCAGGAGCAGGTATCTCGGTTTATGCGTTTGTTGAGAGTTTGTCCATCTCTTGGAAGAGGGTTTCGCATGCGGCGGCGGCGCCTACGGTAAGGGTGAGCGCCGGGATGTGGAGGGTGATGCCGTCGGAGGTGATGAAATCGAATGCTTTCTCCTGCAGCAATTTTTCGAGTGGAATGCGTGTAACGGATAATCTTTCCCAATCGGCGTTCATCCTGCCGATGCCGATCCATTTGGTTGAGTCTTCAATCTTCGTCCTGGCTTTTTCAGCGCTGTCCACAATATAATTCTCAAGGATTCCCGCATCAATTAAACGTTGTTTATCGCTGGAAATAATCAGCAGGCCCTCTTCATTGCCGCCGGCTGTGCGCTTTGCATTTTCTAAGATAAAGCCTCGAACAAGAGCGATGACTTTTTCATCAATAGGAATTCCGGTCAGGTTTAAAATTTTTCCTTTCATCGGCGGATGGACGAGCGCGTTTGGCACCGACGCTAGACCGAGCGCGGCGCAAATTTTTTCAAAAGACTCTGTTCGGGCGTTCGTTGGTACATGCGCATTTCCCCACAAAAGGTTAGACCCAGCTCTAAAACCGATGGGCGCGATCCCTCCGCTATAAAGCGTCATTGCGTGCTGCAAAGCCTGCGCTTGGTATTGCGCGTTGGTTTCCAGGTCGTCCCACTTCAAGCTTATACCTATGGGCGTCAGCACAGACACAAACGCAGGCAGAAAATCGGTGATGACTGATCCCTGAGCTTTAGTGGGCTGGGCCGCCGCCGGCTTCTTTTGCGCCGTTATCGCGCGTTGTTGAAAGACGTAAAGCCGCCCGTCCTCATCAAAACCCCACTCCATGTCCACGTCGCCTACATGCTTGGCAAACGCCGCGCCGAGTTTCGCCAGTTGGGCCACCTCTTCTTCGGAAAGAACTGGCGGATAATATAGCGCGGGATCAATGCTGACCCTGTGCGTTCCGTCACCGTCGGGGCGCATCTCCAACATCATTGTTTTTTTGCCCGCGATGAATTCGATTTCTTTGCCGGTGATCGGATCAAATCGGTAATGGTCTGACGGGATGCTTCCCGAGACGGCGCCTAAACACAGTCCGGGCACGGCGGTGATAACGATTTCCTTTCGGCCGGTGACTGGGTCTCTTGTAAAAAGCACTCCGCCTTTTTTAGTTGGCACCATTTTTTGCACGAGGACGGCAGGCTGTAATTCAGTCTGCGCGATGCCTCTATCCCGACGGTACGTGATCCCGCGCTCCAGCCAGAATGAGGCCCAAACTTTTTTCACGCTGGGCAGCAAATTGGCCCGACGGACTTTAAGCGCGGTCTCGGCGGCGCCGGCAAATGCCGCGTCGTCGGCGTCTTCCTGCACGGCGGAGGAGCGCACGGCGACGGTCGCGTCTCCAAGATTCCTGTCGTCCCAAGCCTGCAGAATTTGCGCTCCCAGCGGGCTGCCAGCGTCGAACGCTGCGCTTTCGATCAACGCTCGGATTTCTTCCGACTTTTCTTTGATCACGTCTTCCCGACTTCCAGCGTCCTCTATTTCTTGCGCCAAGCGCCGATATTCATCGGCGATCTGGGCTTCTTGCAAAAACTGTTGGAAGGCGTGAATGGTGATGGCGAAACCTTCCGGCACATGCGCGTCCAATTTTTCTTCGCGGATAATGCGCAGGGCCTCGCCTTCTTTCGCCGCTTTTCCGCCGGTGATGGGAGCGTAGGTTTGGTCGAGTTCGCCCTGCGGGATGAGGGATCTGACAACGTCGAACGGATTTTTATAAGGGGGTTTGAATGGGATTACTGTTGCGGGCACGGCAGTTTGAACCGGCGCTTCCGCCGCTGATTCTTGGGAGAAAAATTCTTGCGCCGTCGGGCCGCTCGCTTTTATGAGAATGCCTTGCCTTCCGTGAATGGAGACGGTGTCGCCTTCTTCCAAAATTAACTTGCTGCTTTTGACGGAATCGATCACCCATAATCCGTTCTTCTGAGTGGCCGACCCTAAGCGATAGACGGGAATCCGAAGTTGCGTTTTCCCGTCTTGCTTGTGCCACTCGGCGCCGGGTAAAATAACCGATGGGATTTTGTACTCGCGCGTGGTCAGCGCGGCGTGGCTCAAGAGCGATCCCTCCGTCGTCACCACGCCTTTGGCCGATTTGATGGCATTCAAATCTTCTTCCTTCGTGTAGGGCGCGATCAAAATTTTCCCTTTTGTGTTTGGAGTGAACGTTACTTCCGCTTCCACGTAAGAGCCGTCCCCGGCGGAAGCCCCGATGCCAAAAGCGGGCTCAAGATCGCTCTTGCGTTCTTCGGGCTTTGCCAGGAGCATCTCCCGCGCTTGGCGCCTCTGCGAAGCGCGAACGATAATTTTTTCCATGGGTGCGGCGGGGTATTGTTCTTTCTGAAGCAGATTGGCGACTTCCTCCGGTGAAAGAAATTTGCGCGCCGCATCCACTGCCAGCGCGTAACGGATCTGCCGCGTTTGCGCATCTTTCAAGAGATAGAACACCACCCATCCGCCGCGGTCCAAACGGAAGGGCACGCGTTCCGCGATCAAGCGCCCCGCGCCGCTAACGGGCTCGCCCTCGAAGAGCGCGTGCTCGGCGGTGCTTAAGAGCATTGCCGTCTTTAGCGCGCTCTCTTCACCCGCGCCGGAACGCACCTGCTCCACCAACTGCTCGATAGAGAGAACCGGCAGATCGACTCCCGTCGGAGGGATCATTTTTCTATAAGGGTCCCAACGTATTTCATCATCAAACTGATCGGCATTTTTAAAAAAAGCTTCCTTCGTGTAAAATCTCAGGACGCTTTGATCTCCAACCTTGTCAAGAGAAATTCTCCGGAAATCAAAACCTAAATTAAAAAGCACTTTCATCAGCACGGTCAGCGTATCGCGGGTTTGCTTGGTGCCGGTCAGGCCGTGATCCTTGTCTAGCTCGGCAGTCAGATCACTCAAATTCCCGCGCACCAGCACCAACATCCCTAACTCTCGCAATATCTCCTTCAAAAGCCCTATTCGCACCGGTCTGACGGCATCGCAATTGCCTTCCATAAATTGCAGCTTAATCCCGCCGCCCAGCTCCGGACGCCGCAGGTTCACGGTCAAAGCGGCGCTGTGAAGACCAAGAGGAAGCGAAATTTTCAGAATATGATCGCTGACGCGGATCAAAATATTGTTGACGACGTCATCGCTAAAAGCGCTTAGAATAATTCGCAAAGCAGGATTATGAACGCCCTCAATATCCACCACCGGTTCATCTCCGATGTCAACGATGCTGCCGCTATTGACGCTACCTTGTGTACCCCAGACGCCGCTCTGATGATCATAACCTTTGACCTTAAACTCTCTGCCGCCGCTCTGAAGAGATAGGGAATGG
>JAHFFM010000104.1 GCA_023247935.1 Candidatus Omnitrophota bacterium
AAAGATAAAAAAGCAGTTCCTCCCGTTCCACCCGTTCTTGGAGGAAAAGTAAAACCTGTTTTCATTGAACAGGAAATGAAAGACTCTTATCTCAATTACGCGATGAGCGTCATTGTCGGGCGCGCCCTGCCGGATGTGCGCGATGGTTTAAAACCTGTGCATCGCCGCATTTTGTATGCCATGAAAGAATTAGGTCTTGAGCACAATCGTCCTTATAAGAAATCCGCTCGTATCGTCGGTGAAGTGCTGGGTAAATATCATCCGCATGGTGACTCCGCGGTTTATGACACGCTGGTTCGCATGGTGCAGGATTTTTCGCTTCGCTATCCTCTTGTGGATGGACAGGGTAACTTTGGTTCTGTAGACGGCGACTCCGCAGCCGCCATGCGTTACACCGAAGCGCGTTTCGCCGGAATCACCAGTGAAATTTTAGGAGACATTGAAAAGAACACGGTTAATTTCGCTCCTAATTTTGATGAATCTCTCGAAGAGCCTACACTTTTACCCGCCACACTCCCGAATCTTCTCTGTAACGGCTCATCCGGTATCGCCGTGGGTATGGCCACCAATATTCCGCCTCATAATTTGAATGAGGTTATAGATGCGATTATCGCGGTTATTGATAATCCCGACGTCGCACCTAAGGATTTGCTCAAGTATGTCAAAGGACCTGATTTTCCAACCGGCGCTCAGATTTGCGGAACGGGTGGTATCAAGCAGGCTTATGACACAGGACGCGGCATTGTCAAAGTCCGAGCTAAAACCACGATAGAGGAAACTAAAAACGGAAAGCAAGCCATCATCGTAAATGAAATTCCCTACCAGGTGAACAAAGCGAATTTAATCGAGAACATCGCGGATCTTGTGAATGAAAAGAAAATAGAAGGCATTTCCGATGTGCGCGATGAATCAGATAAAGACGGAATGCGCCTTGTCATTGATTTGAAGCGCGACGCCAACTCTCAGGTTATTTTAAATCTTCTTTTCAAGCACACAGCCATGCAATCCACTTTCGGCATTATCATGCTTGCGCTCGTGGACGGCAGTCCGAAAGTGCTGACTCTTAAACAAATTCTTGAGCAGTATATCCTGCATCGCAAAGAAGTGATTATCCGCCGTACGCGGTTTGATTTGGATAAAGCCCGCTCAAGAGCCCATATCGTCGAGGGCTTGATCAAAGCGGTTGATATTCTGGATAAAATCATCAAAACGATTCGCGGATCCAAAACGCCGCAAGAAGCCAAAGTTTCACTCGTTGAGAAATTCGAATTTTCCGAAAGACAGGCCCAGGCAATTTTGGAAATGCAGCTGCAGAAGCTGACCGGTCTTGAAATTCATAAATTGGAAGAAGAATTTAAAGAGCTGAAGAAGAAAATAGAGTATTTGGAAGCCATTCTCAAATCTGAGAAAAAAGTTTTCGAGATCATCAAAGAAGAAGCGAAGGCTCTCAAAGAAAAATACGGCGATGAGCGCCGCACGGAAATCACCCGCGACGCGGATACGGATTTTAACATCGAGGACTTGATTGCGGATGAAGACATGGTGGTCACCATTTCTCATCAGAATTATGTGAAGCGCCTTCCGAGCACAACCTACCGCAAGCAAAGAAGGGGTGGCGTGGGCGTGACCTCGGGCCAGCAGGAAGAGGATTTTGTGGAGCATTTGTTTGTGGCTTCCACGCATGACAATCTACTTTTGTTCACTTCACGCGGAAAAGTTTTCTGCGTGAAGGTTTACGAGTTGCCGCAGGCCAGCCGGCAAGCCAAGGGCAAATTCATTACCAATTTTGTGTCATTGGCCCAAGGCGAGAAAGTGACTTCTTATATCCCGGTGCGTGAATTTAAAGAGGGTCAGTACCTGGTTATGGCGACAAAGATGGGGCAGATTAAAAAATGTGACCTCACAGCCTTTGAAAATACACGCCGCAACGGCATTATTGCGATCGGATTGGATCCAAAAGATGAGCTGATCCATGCGGCGCTGACGGATGGGAAAAGCGAAATTTTTATAGCCACCCGCGAAGGAAAAGCCATTCGTTTTCCTGAAAGCTTCGTTCGCAGTATGGGACGCAATGCGGGCGGCGTGCGCGGCGTTACTTTAGAATCTAAAGACGAGGTTGTTGGTATGGAAGTGGTGGATAAGAAGTCCACACTTCTGTCCGTGACAGAAAAAGGTTTTGGCAAGCGCTCGCTTGTCGATGAATACCGCATCACTTCCCGTGGAGGCAAGGGTGTCACCAATATCAAAGTCACCGATAAAAACGGGGAAGTGGTTGGTATCCGATGTGTAACCGATAAAGATGACTTGATGGTCATGACTCAACAGGGGATGTCTGTGCGCTGTTCCGCTAAAGACATTCGTGAAACAGGGCGTGTGGCTCAGGGTGTTCGCTTGATTAATCTCAAGAAAGCCAATGACAAAGTCACGGCCATCGCGAAAGTTGAGCCGGAAGATGATGAAAGCCTTCCGGAAGAACCCTCCGCTAAAAAAGAATAAACTACTGAGGTTTCATTAATTAATGGGCACATTGGCTGAGCCGATTTTTGAGCGAGACAAGAAGCGAGTAGGAGGCATAGTTTTAACTATGCCGACGATCGAGCGACGGGGTCGCAGCCGAAAATCGGCCAGCCCCAAAGGGGAAGCCCGGATAGATGCCATCTGCGGCGTTGCTCCTCCTCGACGTAGTTACCACTACGCCTTCGTCGTCGCGCCTTGCATCTGGCATCTATCCGGGCTTCCAATGTGCCCATTAATTAATGAAACCTCAGTAAGTTAAATTAATTTTGCGCTCAGGGTGATCTGAGCTTTTAAAAGCTTGGATATCGGGCATCCCTGAAATTCCTCCACCGTCTATGGCAAACTGAAATTATGAAAAAGAAAAAAGTCATACTTTCTTACAAATTATCCGGAAAAAAAGGCCCCGTTGTCGTTTTGTTTCATGCCTTTCCTCTTTTAGGGGGGATGTGGGATAGCCAAAGACAAGAGTTGGGTCAGATTGCCAGAGTATTAGTTCCGGATTTTCCGGGTTTGGGGCGTTCAAAATCGGTGAAGGCGGGCACGATTCAAGAAATGGCGAGGCAGGTCGCCGTTCTTTTGGAAAATCTTTCTATTAAAGAGCCGGTGATGGTGGCGGGGCTATCCATGGGCGGGTATGTGGCGCTTGAATTTGTCAGGCTTTTTCCATCCCGTGTAAAGGCTCTTGGTTTATTTGCCACTCGAGCGAGCGCGGATTCTCCGGAACAAAAGATAAAACGTTATGAAGCTGTTAAAAATGTGCGCGCCCACGGAACAGCGCCGCTGGTAAGAGCCATGATTCCTAAATTATTGGGAAAAACTTCATTATCCAGTCGTCAGGATGTGGTTCGCATGGTTCAGCGTAAAATGGTTTCTGCCACGGACAGCGCCGGAGTCATGAATGCGCTTCTGGCCATGGCAAAGCGGCGCGATAACACTTCATATTTGGAAAAAATAAAATGCCCGGCGCTTATTTTAGCGGGTAAAGAAGACAATGTAATTCCTTTGGATGAAATGCGTCTTTTAAAAGAAAAGATCAAATCTTCAAAATTTTTTATTTTTCCAAAAGCGGGCCATTTGCTTAATTTGGAAGAGCCCTCGCGTTTCAATAAATTATTATCTCAATTCGTCAAAAAACTTCGCTGATTCCCGTTCTTATCCCACATGCCTTGCGTTTTTATTTGCCGCTTGTTTTTTGGATAATTGGCGTGGGCCTGCGTAGCTTGTGAGAAGCCTGGGATTATTGTGAATAAAATTCTGATTTTTTGCTTATTCGGGGGGAAGAATTCCCAGGGTTTTGTAAATCGGTCGGATGCCTTTTCGAATTTCCGGCAGTTTTCTCTGAAACCAAAGCGCCCCACCCACACAAAAAAGACCTGAAATCAATAAAGTGTGGGACACTCCGATTTTTTGAGATAAAAAGCCGGTGAGCAGACTGCCAAAAGGCGTTGTTCCCGCAAAAGCCATGATAAAAAAACTCATGACGCGCCCCCGTTTGTCGTCATCCACGATGGTTTGCAGAATGGTGTTGCTGGCGGCCATTTGAATCATAAATCCGCAGGCTGCCAACAGAAGACATAGCATGGATACCCAGAGCGTCCGGGAAAAAGAAAATAAAACTAAACCTAACCCGAAAGCGGAAGCGGCGATGGGGACAACCCGGCTAAGTCCCAGCACCGTTTTTCGCGCGGCAAGCCATAAAGCGCCGGTCAAAGCGCCGGCTCCGGCAGAGGCCATCAAGTATCCCAGTGTTCTTGGTCCTCCGTTTAGAACCGTTCCCGCAAAAACCGGCATTAAAACCATGTAAGGCACGCCAAGCAAACTAGACAAGGCTATGAGTCCTATCAAGTACCGGATAGGTTTGGACTGAATGGAATATTTGATGCCTTCTTTCAATTCTTCCATGGGGTTTCGTGCGGGACGACGGAGAACTGATTTTTTTTGGATTCTCATCGCCATTAGCGCGCCCATAACCGCCAAATAACTCACCCCATCCAGCAAAAAACACCAGCCTTCGCCGACTGCCGCGATTAAAATTCCTCCAATGGCCGGCCCCAGTATCCTGGCCGCATTGAACATGGAGGAATTGAGCGCAATGGCATTTCCCAGGTCTTCGCGTTTTTCAATCATTTCCACCACAAAAGCCTGGCGGCAAGGCATGTCAAAAGCGTTCACAAAACCTTGAAAACCGCATAAAGCCAAAAGCCAGGGGATCGTGATTTGATTGCTTAGCGTCAGCGCCGCCAAAGCAAAAGATTGCAGCATGGAAAGAGTTTGGGTGATCACCAAAAGCCGGTGCTTGTCGTATCTGTCGACAAGCATGCCCGCCAAGGGCAAAAAAATCAAAGACGGGATTTGTCCGGCAAAACCCACAATCCCCAAAAGCAAAGCCGAGCCTGTCAGCCTGTAAACCAGCCAACTGGTCGCGGCCGTAGTCATCCAGGTACCTATCAGCGAAACGATTTGCCCGCAGAAAAACAACCGGTAATTCCGGTAGCGCAGCGCCCGAAGAATGAAATTAATTTTAGAATCAGATGAGAGAGCCAAGCGTTTATTATAACGCCCCCTCATTTAGGGCAAGAAATATTAATTTTATTTTAATTTTACCTAAAATTTTAGCCGTGGTGATGAGACCAGTGATCATCAATACGGCTCGTGAAAAGATAGGACACAGCGACTAAAACATAAATCATGAGGCTGATGTTGGGCGCGAAAAGAGCAAGAAGTACTCCACAAGTGTAACTTATAATTCCTCTACCGATGCGCATTTTTCCCGCGCGGATCGTTTCTTTTTCCAGATCATGTCCCACAAGCCGATGTTTGTGTGTGGCATAAGCCCATTGCCAGTAAAGCATAAGCCCAATCCCGATTGTATTGCATCCATAGATCATCACAGCCAGCCGATGCGATGGATAATCTCCGAGAAGGTTAGTTGAAAACGGCAAAAAAACAATGAACATCAGAAAAAGAAGATTGATCCAAAGAAAATAACGGTCTGTCCGCTTGATAAAATGGGAATAGCCGTGATGCGCGATCCAGTAGACACCGAGCTGTAGAAAACTGGTCATGAAGACTAGAAACTTTGGCCATAGAGCATACAAGGTATGCGCCAAGAGTCCCTGCGTCATGATAGCTTCGGGAATCTTTGGAATTTTGAGATCCAACATCAGCAGCGTCATCGCAAACGCAAATATCCCGTCGCTCAACGCCTCGAGGCGGTGTTTGCTGAGACCCTCGCTTGATTCTAAATGATCATTGGCCGAATGATGTTTCATGGGGAGAGGTTAATTCTGCGTGGTTTTTGGTCTTAAGAACTATGTGAGTGGCTTCTTCAGTCGCGACCCGTTCCGCTAGCTTGAAGCCCAGGCCCGGGAGATCCAAGCCAGCCAAAAGATTCTCACCCTGTCCGAGAAAAACCGGCGAATAAGCCAGATGCATTTCATCGACGAGGCCTGCTTTCAGATATTGCCGGACCGTGGAAACACCGCCGCCGATGCGTACGTCCTTGTTCTTCGCGGCCTCTTTGGCTTTTTTCAGAGCTGATTCGATCCCATCAGTCACGAAATAGAACGTCGTTCCCCCTTCCATGGGAATCGGGTCCCGTGCATGGTGGGTCAAAATAAAAACAGGTACATGATAAGGAGGATTGCCTCCCCACCACCCCTTCCAATCGTTATTCACCCATGGGCCACGCACCGGACTAAACATATTGCGGCCAAGAATCCACGCCCCGACATTCTGATGCGCTCTTTCGGCGAAATCGTTGTCCGGACCTGTCGAGCCGCCTTCCGTGCCGAAGGTTTTTCGAAACATCCGGGTTTTGAGAAGCCAGGGATGAAGTTCCATTCCCCGTTTGCCGAGCGGATTCTGCATGTCTTGGTCCGGCCCTGCACCGTAGCCGTCCATTGAGACCGAAAATCCTGCGATTCTAACTTTGCTCATGAAGGTTATTTTATCACTCAAGTCAATTTTGAAAATGGGTGAGCAATGATGCGCTATTCCAGTCGGCCATTCGCCGCGTCTCTCGTCAAACAACTCTTAACAAACTCCCGAGTGGTATTAGAATCTTAAATACAACGCAATCATAATGGAAGACTGTAAAGTTATGTTTTTTTAAGTTTAATAACTAACCATTTATTTTCTTGGAAGGTTTAATCTTTTCTTTTATATCATCTGCTGGTAAATAGACGAAGCTCTTTCCCTTTGTGATTTTGGTTAAAAATGCCCTCTCTTCCAAATCCATCAAATCAGTTCTGGAAGTTTCATACGTAACACCATAAAGATTCATATGAGACTCTATTGTGTAATAAGACCCCGGTTTCGTTAAAGCGTGGTATAGAAGTTGGGATTGCCTAACATTAAGATCCGGATAT
>JAHFFM010000105.1:0-2025 GCA_023247935.1 Candidatus Omnitrophota bacterium
TTATCGCATCGTAAACCGGGAAATTCCCGTGGCAAATCATGTGCTTCGCGCGATTATTTTAGCCGAGCGTCAGGCAAGCCGGTTGAAATGAAAAATTCCCAAGGAAAAAACATTCTTCTCGGGGTTTCGGGCTCTATCGCGGCTTACAAAGCTTGTGATTTGATCACGGAGTTTCGTGAAAAAGGCTATTCGGTGAATGTGGCAATGACCAAAGACGCGCATCATTTTGTCACCAAGCTTTCTTTGCAAAGTTTTGCGGCCAGTGAAGTGGTGGATGATTTTTTTAGCGTCGAGGGGAGACTGAAGCCGATTCATATTGAGCTCGCAAAAAAAGCGGATGTGATCGTTGTGGCGCCGGCTTCCGCGGACATTATTGCGAAACTCGCGTATGGTTTGGCGGATGACGTGCTTTGTTGCACGGTGTTGGCAAGTGAAGCGCCTCTGCTGATCGCGCCGGCCATGAATGAAAAAATGTTTTTTAAAAAAGTAACGCAGGAAAATATTGAGAAGTTGAAAAAGAACGGCGTGGTGATTATTCCTCCCACCAAAGGGCATTTGGTTTGCATGGATCAGGGGATGGGGCATTTAGCCGAAAACGCGTCCATTGTGAAAGCCGTTGAAACGGCTTTACGGATCGCGTAGAGGCGACCTGATGCCTGCCCGCCGACGCTCTGGTGGTGGGGGTCGCCCGCACACAAAAAAATTGTGTTTTTTAATTGCTTACGGGCCCACGCGAGAGCCGGTAGATCCTGTCCGGTACCTTTCGAATTATTCCACGGGAGCCATGGGGAAGAATTTAGTTTTGGCGGCGCAGTCCCGAGGTCATGCCGTGGAATCCGTGGAATGTCCGACTCGTGTTCAAACCGCTTGCGAACTAGACCGGCTCATGCAAAAACTTTTGCCTAAGGCGGATGTGGTGGTTATGGCGGCCGCGGTTGCGGACGCGCGTCCGGACCGGGTTTCGGCGAAAAAAATTAAGAAAGACCGATTTCACACGATCCGGCTCGTAAAGAACCCGGACGTTTTGGCGAATTTGGCCAAAAATAAAAAAAAGAATCAGGTTTTTGTGGGATTTGGCTTGGAATCGGATGATTTGGCCGGAAACGGCGCCAAAAAGATGAAAAAAAAATCGCTGGAATTCATTATACTGCAAAGAGTTACAGAAAAAAATAAGCCTTTTGGTGAAAAGGCTATCGACGCCTATTTATTGGAGTCTTCGGGAAAAAGTACTTGGTACCCTTCTGTTCAGAAGGAAAAGCTTGCGGGAATTGTGGTGGCGCAGGCCGAGGCGTGTTTTGTCTCGAAAAACCGTGACTAGAAAACCTGTTTTTGATAAATTAATAGGTTTCCCAGAGTTTAAGGCGCGATGGCCGAGAAGTTAGGCAACGGTCTGCAAAACCGTTTTACACCGGTGCGAGTCCGGTTCGCGCCTCGACATTCCTAATGGGTGAGTGGTGGAATGGCATACACGGCAGACTTAAAATCTGCTGGGCTTCGGCCCATGAGGGTTCGACTCCCTCCTCGCCCAGGAAAGTTTTTTGGCGAGTAAATGCTTGGAGTCGAACGGGAGATTTGCGCCGCGAAGCGGAAAAGCGCCGTTAAGTCGGCGCGTCAGCAAATCGGATGCCCGACCCGCAGCGCGGCAAACAAAGTGACGCGCAAAGGGCGGTCGACTCCCTCCTCGCCCAGGAAAGTTTTTTGGCGAGTAAATGCTTGGAGTCGAACGGGAGATTTGCGCCGCGAAGCGGAAAAGCGCCGTTTTTTGGCGGGAGTTAGAACATATATGGGTGTGTAGCTCAGTTGGTTAGAGCGTCTCCTTGACATGGAGAAGGTCACAGGTTCGAGTCCTGTCATACCCACCATTTATATGTATACGGTATACGTTTTGCGAAGTGAGAAGAACGGCAAGCGATATGTTGGTTTTACTTCTGTCGATATTGAGAAACGCTTAAACTGGCACAAATGGGGTTTAACCCCTTGGACCAGGCAAAATGGACCGTTTGAATTGATTTATACTGAGACATA
>JAHFFM010000105.1:2035-6877 GCA_023247935.1 Candidatus Omnitrophota bacterium
GCAAGCGATATGTTGGTTTTACTTCTGTCGATATTGAGAAACGCTTAAACTGGCACAAATGGGGTTTAACCCCTTGGACCAGGCAAAATGGACCGTTTGAATTGATTTATACTGAGACATATGAAGAAAAAGTCAAAGCAATGTCTCGGGAACGATATTTGAAAACTGGGCAAGGCAGAAGGACAATCGATCTGTTGTTGACCAAAAAAGGATAGCTCAGTTTCCGCCATAAAGCATGGCGGACCCGCCACGATTTGTGGCGGGGGTTAGAGCGTCTCCTTGACATGGAGAAGGTCACAGGTTCGAGTCCTGTCATACCCACCATTTATATGTATACGGTATACGTTTTGCGAAGTGAGAAGAACGGCAAGCGATATGTTGGTTTTACTTCTGTCGATATTGAGAAACGCTTAAACTGGCACAAATGGGGTTTAACCCCTTGGACCAGGCAAAATGGACCGTTTGAATTGATTTATACTGAGACATACGTCGGCGCGTCTTTGGGGATATGAGTAATAATAAATTGAGTCGACTGTTCGAAAAAAAATGAAAATGTTTGCGGCAAAGATATGAGCGAAGCACAAAAAACCTTTTATAAATGGACGCCAATAGCTGATCTACCAACGGACTATGCACGTCTAGCCAGCCCCGATTTAAAAACGCTATCAACTATATGGTTGGAACAAAGAATTGATCTTGAAAAGCAAGACGCTTTATTTGGATTTATTGAGCGGCTGAAAAGGCAATGGGCTATCGAAACAGGAATTATCGAGCGCGTTTACACTCTCTCAAGAGGCACAACAGAATTATTAATTCATAAAGGCATAAGCGAAAGCCTAATACCAAGTTATGAAGCCGAAAACAATCCGAAATTAGTAGCTGCTATCATTCAAGACCATGCCAATGTGGTAGAGGGCTTGTTTGATTTTGTAAATGGGCGGCGCTCTCTAACAACAAGCTATATCAAAGAATTGCATGCTCAATTATTAAAACATCAAGATCGAGTCGAAGGGCTAAATCATCTTGGCCAGAAAACCTCGATTCAATTGATTAAAGGTGATTACAAGAAATTTCCAAATAATCCTACACGACCAGATGGAAAAATTCATGAATATTGTCCTCCTGAGTGCGTAGCAGCAGAAATGGATAGATTGATAGCCATGCACCAAGAACACGAAAAAAATAATGTGCCGCCAGAAATACAAGCTGCATGGTTACATCATAGATTTACTCAAATACACCCTTTCCAAGATGGTAATGGTCGAGTTGCAAGAGCCTTAGCTACATTATTGGTGATTAAGGCGAAATGGTTTCCTCTAACAATAACTCAAGACGATAGAGATAAGTATATCTCCGCTTTGGAAGCCGCCGACAATGGAAACATAAAAGATTTGATAGATTTTTTTACCTCGTTACTTAAGAAATCATTTATCCATGCTTTTGATCTAGCCACAGATGCAATGGAGAACCAAAAGGTTGAACAAGTAATACAAGCCACAAAGAAATTATTATTACAACGAAGAGACGAATTTAGACAGGAATGGGAAGGGGTAAAGACAACATCAAAACATTTAGAACAAGAAGCGGAAAAGCAGTTTGAAGAAATTAAACGAAGGATAAAAAGGGAAGTCAGCCCATTGCTTCCAGCCGGGCATGATATATACGTTGATACGGCTGAGGACGATAGCAAAAGAAGTTTTTACCACAGACGCCAAATAGTCGAAACTGCCAAGAAATTTGATTACTATGCAAATACCTCTGTTTATCGAGCGTGGGTTAGGCTTGTTCTCAAAACACAGGACCAAGCAGAAGTATTAATTTCATTCCATGGAATGGGATTCGAATTCAGAGGGATTCTTGTCGCGTCAATGTGCTTTTTTAGAAGAGATATTGCTGGTGGGGAGAAGGAAATCCATGACTTAGTCGCGGTGTCGGATTCCCAGTTTCAGTTTAGTTATAAGGAAAATTCCGACGAGGTGCTAAAAAGATTCAGCGGGTGGATTGATAAAAATATGACAACTGCTCTTGAAATGTGGCGCAAAGGTCTTTAATGACCAAACTTACCGTAGAAAAATATACGAATCACGGATTAAGCATCGATTGCCGCTATATTCAATTTCACCAAGCAAAAATTTACAAAACGATTGAATATTCGGATTTCATCAATATTGATCTCAACAAAAAGGGCTAAATAATCAGAATCGAGTTCATGTGGTGATGCTACAAAAAAACGAAGAGCAAGCCCTAAAGCATTTTAAAACAGCGGTCACTCAGCAGTTTGGTTCTGAGATTCTTAATATCCGTCTATTCGGCTCTAAGGCGCGCGGAGATTCTAACGCAAAATCAGAATTATGAATGAGGGAATAGCGTTGTGAGTGGGAATGATTCCGTTTATATAGGTGAAGAAATGAAAAAAGCCTATAAGTCATTGAAGGCGGCGCATAAATTAATTGAAGAAGATTTGCCTGACGATGCTATTTGTGGATTTTTTTACCAGAATTTAAGAGGGATTTAGCGATTGTTTAAAATATTATGATGAAGAAAACCATAGCCATATCAGGAATTATCTTAGGACTATTTTTTTCTATAACTGTGCATGCCCAAGAGCTTCAGACATTTGACCCTCTTGCGCGGAATCTTATTTACGTAGAAGGCGAGGCAAAAATAACAGTTCCAGTGGATTCTTTTAGCATTTCTTTTGATTTTGATGTGGAAAGACCTTCTTTTGAAGAAGCTCGTAAAGAATCGGAAGCGATTGCGGCTAAAGTTGAGGAATCATTGAAAGGATTGAGTTTTAAAAAAATAGAAGTGATAAAAGGTTGGGATTTGATTAAGCAAAATAGAATTTCTCTTACGTCTAAAGCTAAGTTGCTTTCGAATGTGTTGCGTATACATATCAGCGGATTTCCTGAGGGAAAATTGCATGAATCAGTGGCTCTTGCCGTGGATCATTCAATAGCCGTTAGCGGGGCTTTGGGGCTTCGTTCCGTGGAAGTAGATTTGTCAGACGAATTAGAGCAGACAAAAAAAGGCGAAGTTATTTCAAAAGCGCTGCAGACTTTGGATGTGAACGCAAAATCTATTGCGAGTGGATTGGGGAAAAAAGTTGTTTCGGTAAAAAGGGCGTTTATTTCAAACGAACAGAATATGCCGCAAACTACTGAGGCATATGACGGATATGCGTTTAAACAGGCGCGTTTTTCGTCTCCGATCGTGATTCAAAAAAGTTTTAAAGTGGCCGCTCAAGTCCCTGAGGCTATGGAAATACATTCACAAGTTTCAGGAACATACGAGATCGATTGAAGTGGATTTTGAATCCGTATTTGGCTTGTTGCTGAGAAATTTTGAAAAGGAGAAAATACGTTACGCTTTGATCGGGGGATTGGCCATGCATGCGGCCGGGTATGTCCGCTCCACAGCGGATATGGACTTCCTTGTTTTGAAAGAAGATATGCCCAAGGTAAAAAAAATGATGTTAGGGTATGGCTACGAAGCTTTTCATGAAAGCGAGGACGTATCCACTTTTGTGAGCCCCTTAAAACCTATGGGCCGCGTCGATTTTTTGCACGCGCATCGTAAGTACGCGTTAGCGATGCTGCAAAATGCCAAAGAACAGAGGGTATTGGAAGGGAAGGTTCCGTTGAAAGTGGTTAAAGCGGAAGATATGATTGGATTAAAAGTTCAATCCAGCTCGAATGATCCGTCGCGCCACAATCAAGACATGGCCGATATTGAGGAAATGATCAAAGTGAACAAAGGTAAATTAAACGTGGAGCTTCTTAAGGAATATTTCAGTTTGTTTGGAAGAGAGAATGAATTGTCGGAAATCCTGAAAAGAGCTGATGATGTTAAGTGAAGAAGAAAAGAAAGAAATGCTGGAAGATGCGTGCAGTCTCAAGCGCCGGGAAGATTTTCGGCGGATAAAGGCTATAAAAACGCCGCCAGAATCTTTTGATGAATTTTTAAAATACCTTGCCGGAGCGCAGAGAGTTTTTGGCGATTTTCCGGTTTCGCGCAGGCAGGTGATAACTCAAGGGAATAAAATTTAGCAATCCATGGCCAAACTGACCGCCGAACAATACACTGACATCGACAAATTACGACACAGCTGCGCGCATGTTCTGGCGCAGGCGGTGAAGCGGAAATATCCTAATGCTAAGCTTGGATTCGGACCTCCCGTAGAAGGTGGCTTTTATTATGATATTCAGTTTCCAGAGCCTTTAAAAGAAGAAGATCTTGCTTCTATTGAAGAAGAAATGGAAAAAATCGTGAAGGCCGACTATCCATTCGAAAAGAAAATGGTTTCGCCGGCTGACGCGCACAAAATATTCGCCGAAAAAAAAGAAAATTTTAAGATGGAGACAATTGATCAACTGACAAATAGCGGAGAAGAGCTTTCGATTGTTGTGGATGGAGATTTCACGGACCTTTGCAAATATCCGCACGCGCATTCCACGGGCCTGATCAAGGCGTTCAAGCTTACTTCGATTGCTGGCGCTTATTGGCGCGGCATTGAGGGTAATCCGGTGATGCAGCGCATTTATGGCACAGCTTTTCCGTCCAAGAAAGAAATGGACGAATACACGCGCCTATTAGAAGAAGCGAAGAAGCGTGATCATCGTAAGGTTGGCAAGGAGCTTAATCTGTTCATGTTCACGCCACTTGCGCCAGCGTCGCCTATTTTTAAGCCAAAAGGCGCCCTTATCTACAATTTATTGCAGGACTACATTCGTGGCCTGTATAAGCGCGAAGGTTATCAGGAAGTGGTGACTCCGCAAATTTTCGATGTGGAGCTTTGGAAAAAATCAGGACATTACGAGAAATACAAAGATAACATGTATT
>JAHFFM010000106.1 GCA_023247935.1 Candidatus Omnitrophota bacterium
TGGGACGCGATTAAATCAAAAACCAATGAACGGGAAATTATCGAAATGATTGATATTGGCGGTCCGTCCATGCTTCGAAGCGCCGCAAAAAATTTCCGTTTCGTGGCGTCGGTTTCCGACCCCTCGGATTATCCGA
Organism: Candidatus Omnitrophota bacterium; assembly: GCA_023247935.1. Lineage (GTDB taxonomy): Bacteria > Omnitrophota > Gorgyraeia > 2-02-FULL-51-18 > 2-02-FULL-51-18 > JAHFFM01. Next base: position 137 of record JAHFFM010000106.1, read on the forward strand.
AGGTCATTCAAGAGCTTAAAAATCATGACAAAACTTTAAGCGATGAGACACGGCGTTATCTGGCGGGAAAAGTGTTTCAATTGACTTCTTACTACGATGGTTTGATCCAGCATTATTTGTGCGATGGAGCCGCCAAAAACGCGGCGCATTTTCCGGAAAAGTTGAACCTCCAATTTCATAAAGTTTCCGATTTGCGTTACGGCGAAAATCCGCATCAACCGGGCGCGCTTTACCAGGAAAAAGACCAGAATTCAGGGGTGATAAGCGCTAAAAAATTAAACGGCAAAGAGCTTTCTTTCAACAATATCCTGGACTTGGACGCGGCATGGGAATTGGTCCGCGCTTTTGAAGAGCCAGCCTGCGCCATTATCAAGCATACAAACCCGTGCGGGTTTGCCGTGGGTAAAAATTCCCACGACGCTTTTAAAAAAGCCTATGACTGCGACCCTCTATCAGCTTTCGGCGGAATTATTGGAATCAATCGCCCGGTGGACGCTAAAACAGCGAAAACAATTTTAGAAAGCGGTTTTATGGAATGCGTGATCGCTTCTGATTTTGACAAGGAAGCTCTGGAATTGTTGAGAACAAAAAAGAATTTGAGGCTTTTGGCGGGCGGAGACGACAAATCATTACCATCTTTTGATTTTAAGAAAGTGGCGGGCGGACTTTTGATCCAAGACTATGATTCCAAAAGTATTTCCGCGCAAGATTTAAAATGCGTGACGAAAAAAACCCCTTCAAAAAATGAAATTGCGGATCTTTTGTTCGCTTTCAAGGTATGCCGTTATGTGAAGTCCAACGCGATTGTGATTGCCAAAGGCGGCGTCACGCTGGGTTTGGGAATGGGACAAACCTCCCGCGTGGATTCCTGTGAAACCGCGTTTCGCAAAGCCGGAAAACGAGCCAAAGAAGCGGTGCTGGCGTCAGACGGGTTTTTTCCAAAACCGGATTCCATCGCGTTAGCCAAAAAATACGGCATCAGCGCCATTATCCAGCCCGGCGGTTCCATTCAAGACGAAGCCGTGATAGAAGCGGCTAATCGCGCAAAGATCAGCATGGTTATCACCGGTGTTCGTCACTTCAGGCATTAAAATATGAGTGTTATTCATGAGGCCTTGAAAAGAGATTTAGAAAAACAGTCAAAAAAGCTCGATTTTTTTAAAATTACGGCCAGTCAAACGCCTTGGCTTTGGTGGGTGATGTTATTTTTTGTTGCGGCGGAAGGTGGGTTGTTTTTAAGGGAATCGGCGTTAAGAAAAAAAGCGGAGAAAAAGTTGAAATTAGCGCTGCTCAATTTGAATGACGCTAGAGGCGATTCCATGGATGTTAAAGAAGACAATGCCCAAGTCGAATCAGAAGCAGAAGAGCTCAAAGCCAAATTAAAAAAGTCGTTCATGGACCAAAACGAGATTTCAGCCGCCAAGCGGGCGGTTGAAATGGAAAACATCAAAAAAGAAAAAAAGATTTCAGAGCTTACGACTGCCGCGCATCAATCGGAAATGCGCAAGTATGAGCTTCAAGAAGAAGTCCAATCTTTAAAAAAAGAATTAGCCAAGTCAACCTTGGTTGCGACACCGGCTCCGGTTAAAAAGAACTATTGAATTACGCAAAAATAATGAGCCAAACGGGTCCTGTCACATGAAACCTATTCTTATTTATCCAAAAACGCTATATTATTTTTACGTAGGCCAATAAGCGGCTTATGAACCTCGAACAAGCCGTTCAATATTTGGATTCTTTTATTAATTATGAAAAAGAAACCGATCAAGCTTATCCCGAAGCTTTTAAATTGGACCGGATGCGCGCGTTTTTGAAAGAGTTGGGGAATCCGCAGAACGCTTTTGATTCCATTATTGTCGCTGGATCCAAGGGAAAGGGCTCTACCTGTCAATTTTTAAGCTCCATTCTGCGTATGGAAAATCTGAAGGTGGGTCTTTATACCTCGCCGCATTTGGTGGATGTGCGTGAACGTATTCAGGTGAACGGGCTTTTGATCAATGAGATTCGTTTTGTGGACCAATTGACTAAATTTAAAAAAGCACTCGAAGAATATTCCTGGAGAAAAAATCCCCCGACCTATTTTGAAATGCTTACCGCTTTGGCGTTTTGTCATTTCAAGGAAATGAAAGTGCAGGTGGCGGTGCTGGAAGTGGGATTGGGAGGTCTTTATGATTCCACCAACGTGGCTCCCGCAAAAGTAGCCGGTTTAACGGCCATCAGTCTGGAGCATACGGATAAATTGGGAAAAACAGTGTCCAAGATAGCCGTTCAAAAATGCGGCATCATCAAGGGCCGCGAAATAGTCGTTTCTTCTTCTCAAGCGCCGGAAGTGGTTCATGTCATTGAGGATGCCTGCGAAAATCGCGAGGCGGAATTGGTGCGAATTGGAAAGGATATTCGCATTCAGGAAAGAAATTTTGGCGAAAACTTTCAGCGTTTTGACGTCCGCACGCCCTGGGGAAGTTTTTATGACCTTGAAATTAATCTTCGAGGCTCTCATCAAATGGAAAATGCGGCCGTGGCCGTAGGATTGGCGAAAGCGCTTGAGAGAAAAGCCAGAATCCAAATTTCCGAAGAAGCGATTCGGCAGGGGTTGATGGACGCCCGCTGGCCGGGACGTTTGGAAAGGGTGATGGACAGGCCACGGATTATTTTAGATGGCGCGCATAATGTGGACAGCATCCAGAAAATGCTGCAGGCGGTTAAAAGGCATTTTCATTATTCGGATTTAATCGTGGTGTTTGCCTGCTCGGATGATAAAGACGCGCAGGGAATGCTCAAGGAATTGGAAAACGAGTTGAATTGTTTGATTTTGACACAGTCCTCTCAGGCTCGCGCCCTGCCAGCCAAAAAAATGGAAGCGCCTGAGGATGGAGGTAAGGAAGTTTTTGTGGAACCGGTGATCAAGGACGCCATCACGAAAGCAAAATCAATCGCAGAGCCGGATGATTTGATTGTGATAACCGGCTCGTTGTATTTGGTCGCAGAAGCCAGACAGCTTCTTCTTGGAGGAATCTGATTTTGCTGCGTCAAAATTGGCTTGAGGAAACGATCGTGGCAATTTCAACTCCTCCAGGTGAAGGGGGAATTGGAGTGGTACGTATCAGCGGCGAGAAAGCTGTTGCGGTTTCAGATCATTTTTTCAAAGCAAAAAATGGAAAAAGCGTCGCTTCCCAAAAAAGTTTTACCGTTCGGTTTGGACATGTGAAAGACAGGGACGGCCGTGTGATTGATGAGGCGCTTTTGCTGCTGATGAAGGCACCCAAAAGCTACACCGGGGAAGATGTGGTGGAAATCAGTGTGCACGGGGGACAAGCCGTGCTTCAAAGCGTGGTGCGTCTGGCATTGGCTGCGGGCGCACGGCTGGCGGAGCCCGGCGAATTCACGAAACGCGCTTTTTTAAACGGTCGAATGGATTTGCTGCAGGCGGAAGCGGTTCTCGAAATGATACGCGCTAAAACCGACCGCTCTTTAGGCTGGGCTGCGGCTCAATTGGAAGGTGTGTTGTCCAAAAAAATAAAAATTTGGAAAGATGAACTTGTGGACTTGATGAGCCATTTGGAAGCTTCCATTGATTTTCCTGACGATTTCCCTGAAACGGATTCTGTTTCTCAAATCCGGAAAAGAATTCAAAAATTATTGGAGGAACTTCGGTTAACGCTCGAGGATTCGGAGTTGGCTTTGCTTGCCAAGCGTGGTTTTAAAGTTGTTTTATGGGGAAGGCCTAATGTCGGCAAATCGAGCTTGTTGAATTGCTTTGTGCGTAAAGAGCGCGCTATTGTCACGCCTTATCCGGGAACCACACGTGACGTGGTGGAAGAGGAGATTTCTCTCGGAGGATTTCCTATTCGATTTCAGGATACGGCCGGTGTGCATGACACGGAGCATCCTATTGAGAAAGAGGGGATTGAGCGCTCAAAAAAAGCCATGGCCGGCGCGGATTTGATTTTAATGGTGCTGGATGCGAGCCAAGCCTTGAGTGATTCAGATCATTCGCTTCTGAAAGAGATAAAAGGGAAGCCGGTTGTTTTAGCTCTGAATAAAAGTGATTTGCCCTCACGCTTAAATTCCAAAGAATTAAAAAGCATTTCTGACGCACAGCTCATTATTCCTTGTTCATGCGTTCAGGAGCGAGGAACTCAAGAATTGGAAAAAGCTTTACTGGGTATTTTGACGAACGGAAAGTTAGAAGCATCGGAAGAGGCTTTAATTACCACCGCGAGGCAAAAGGATCTTTTGGAAAAAGTTTCAAAAGCTCTTTTGGCGGGCATGCAAATATTAGACGAAACAGGTTCCCCGGAATTAATCGCCTCAGATCTTCGTCAGGGTTTGGATTATTTAGGCGCTTTGGTCGGAGAGGTTGTGACCGACGATATTCTAGAGGTGCTTTTCAAGCAATTTTGCATCGGTAAATAAAATAAATAGTTAGAATGGGAAATAGCCTAAACGGTTGCGTAATTCTATCTAAATTTATATAATAACGCGTTAAACCCAAATATTGCAATAGGACGTGGAAGTCGATGCAACATCTTTGTTTTCACGCCTATTGCAATATTTGGGTTAAAAATACGGGTGTTAGGATATAGATTAGGTGTTTGAAAACTCCGATTCCATTGTCGCGCAATTAACTCGAAATCGCATCTTTGTCGCGACCTTTACTTCGTGGCTTACAGCCCAAGTGTTAAAAGTCGCGCTCGGGGTGTTGAAGGACCATCGCTTTAATTTTAAATGGTTGATCAGTTCCGGCGGCATGCCCAGTTCTCACGTGGCCATGTCTACGTGTTTATCCGTTTCGATTGGTTTGTATTATGGTTTTGATTCCGGGTTATTTGCCATGGCTTTTGGTTTTGGCGTGATCACGATGTTTGACGCGCAAGGCGTCAGATGGCATAGCGGAAAGCAGGCGGAAGCGCTGAACCGTATCCTGGAAGATATTTATTCAAAAAAAGGAATTCAGGCGGCGCCTTTAAAACAACTTATCGGACACACGCCGATTGAGGTGTATGCGGGAGGCACGCTGGGTGTTTTGATGGCGGTTTTATTTTACCGGGGCGCTTCTTGAAGAAGTTTTGGGTTTTCGCCATTATTTTTGCTTGGAGTTTTAATTTGTGGCTGCCTTCGATGGCGGCTGCTCCAAAATTGAGTCTTTTGGTGGATTAATCCGACAATACCCTTATGCTGAGAGACGGAGAGGAAGTGTTGAAAACTTATATTGTCTCGACAGGTGCGCACAATTCTACCCCTGCAGGCACATTTAAAATTGTTAACAAAATCAAAGATCCCACCTGGTTCAAAGAAGGACAGGCAATTCCTTCAACCAGCCCGGGAAATCATTTAGGGCCCCGTTGGATGGGATTTGACCGAAAAAGTTATGGAATTCATGGCACGGTTGAACCGCAGAAGTTGGGTCAGCAGGTGTCCGCTGGCTGCATCCGCATGAAAAACGAAGAAGTAAAGGAGTTGTTTGAATTGATTCCTGTTGGCACGGAGGTAACGATTCAAAACTAAATATGATGACAGTTCTCGATTTTGAAAAACCTATTTTTGAACTTGAAAAAAAGATCACAGAGCTTAAAAACTTGAGCACCACGGGCGATTTGGATTTGGAGTCAGAAGTTAAAAAGCTCGAATCCCGTTTGGCGAATGTCAAAAAAGAAACGTATGGCAATTTAAGTCCATGGCAGCGCGTGCAAATCGCGCGCCATCCCAAACGGCCTTACACGCTGGACTATGTACAGGGCGTTTTTACGGATTTTATCGAGCTGCATGGTGACAGAACGTTTGCCGACGACAAAGCGCTTGTGGGTGGCTTCGCAAAAATTGAGGGAAAAACCGTTTTGGTCATAGGGCATCAAAAAGGCCGCGACGCCAAAGAAAATATCATGAGAAATTTTGGCAGTGCTCATCCTGAGGGCTATCGCAAAGCGCTTCGCCTGATGAAAATGGCGGAAAAATTTAATGTGCCTGTCGTTGTTTTTGTGGACACGCCAGGCGCTTATCCTGGCATCGGCGCCGAAGAAAGAGGGCAGGCTTATACGATTGCCGTGAATATTCGGGACATGGCTCGTATCGAAGTTCCGATTGTGGTGACGGTGATTGGCGAGGGCGGTTCGGGCGGCGCTTTAGGTATTGGCGTGGCGGACAAAACCCTGGTGCTTGAAAATGCTTATTATTCCGTGATTTCTCCCGAAGGATGCGCCGCGATTTTATGGAAAGACAGAACCAAAGCTCCGGACGCGGCCGCCGCTCTACGCTTAACTGCAAAAGATCTTCTGGAGCTTAAATTGATTGATGAAGTTTTGAAGGAGCCGTTGGGCGGAGCACATCAAAACCCTGATGAAATAGCCCAAACGATTAAAGAGGCTGTTCTAAGAAATTTAAAAAATATCGAATCAATTCCCAGGGCTGATCTTGTTCAGACTCGGTATGAAAAATTCCGCAAGATTGGGATTTTTGAAGCTGTTTCCGAAAAAAAACCGCGTGAGAAAAAATTTTCAAGTCGATAGCGATTTAACGCTTGTTCAAAAAACAAGCCAGGATGTTTTGGCTTTTTTGGCACCCCTCTCTCTGGGGGAGGGGGTATTTTTTGACATCCGTCTTTGTCTCGAGGAGGCCTTGATCAATGCCATGAAATACGGCAACGGCCTTAAAAAAGAAGTGCCTGTGGAACTGGATGTGGAATCCGACGGGAAAGAAGTGCGTATCACCGT
>JAHFFM010000107.1 GCA_023247935.1 Candidatus Omnitrophota bacterium
GATTGTGTTGGTCATCTTCGACAAATTGTACGGCAATTTTTCCTTTTTCCAATGCCTCCACTTCCTGGGTGGTGAGAAACTCCTCTTCTTTTTCTTCCTTAGGCGAGATTTCCCGCAAAACTCCTTTCACTTTGGGCAAAATTCCTTTGATCACCACTTTCCATTTGTCCTTTTGCCCCAAAACCGGTGCCACGATTCCGCCGAGCGGCCTTCCTTTGGCCAAAAGATCATCCACCCTCGTCCAGACGCCGTTTTCGTTTTTTTCGAAAATACCCGTTTTCGCGTAATAAGCGATATCATCCGCGGGCACCCGGCAAAAAATAATGACGTTTCTATCCGTGTCCCTTGAAATTTCAACCCATTCGGATTCGACTCCTTTTTCGGAGGATTTTTTCTGCCATGCCTGATAAGCGGCCAAATCCACCGGATCGACGGCCGGCAGACCGGCGACGCTCTTGTATTCCGGGAGGGAAAGGCAATGCCATCCCTTTTCGCGAGAGCTAAATTTATTTTCTCTTTCTTTTTCAAGCGTTTTTAACTTCTCTTCATTGATCATCTCGTTTTTAAATCTCCACTTACCTTTTTCTTCCAAAGACGGGAAAGCCAGGCCATCCAGGCGCGCTCGATGGAAAGCACTCAGCGAAGGCTGTTCCACAAGAAAACCATTTTCGTTCAGCCGCACCAACCCCTGTTCTTCAAGCGCCTTGATTTGATTCTTTGAGACTTTTTTGGCTGCCGCAAAATCCGGCTCTCCGTTGTCTGGGTTCATTGGAATGACAAAGGCATCATTGCTTTTTTCCAATTCTATTTGCTTTTTCAAAAGTTCTGCGTAGGAAATCCTCTTCACCTCTCCGTTCACTCCGTCCGCAGGATCTTTCCAGTTCCAAAACTCGCCGGGATCTTTCCTGTCAGGCACCGCGAAACCCTCCAATGCCCGGAAAACCGCTGGGATTCCCCCGTCCGGAATCTCAGTCCAAGCCCGCCGTTCTGGGTCCCAGCGGACACATCCCCAGCTGGCGAGTTTAAAAATCTCGGGATCAGTCAATTCACGCGGAGAATTAGGATTTCCCTTTTCGTCGACGCCCTCACGCAGGACAGGAGTCTTTTTTGCGGGCTCGGGCTCGCCCCATTTTAATTTTGACATGTTTTCATGAAGCGCTTCCTGATAAAGCCTAAACACAAACCTTTTCCAAAACACGTCGCCGTTCTTTTTATGCTGGGCTTCGAAACGGTCAACTTCTTCCTTCGTGAATTTCCTGTCGGTCCCGACAAGCCGGAAAAGCGTAGGATCGTTAAAATCCATCAGGAATACGCCGCTTCGTTTGCTCTGCGCGGGAATATAGTTGTCCGACACCCGGATATACCGTTCTCCAAGCTCATCTTTCATCAACGTGACAAGCCCGCTCTTCTCCAAAATTTCTAGCTTTTCCTTGGAAACCCGCCGGTAGGTATGAAAACCCGTCTGTGCATTCCAGGTGTGGACAAGATATCCTTCGGCGTTGACTTCCGGTTCCTTGGAATTAAAATCTTTGCCAGATCTGCTGTTATCTAAAATCGCTCGCCGGAAAACTGACTCATCGGGCACAATGACAACGCGAGCATTGTCATTCAAACGAACTAATCCCCGTAAAAATAGATCATAAAGTTTATTAAAAGACACCTTTGCTACTATTTTATCGCTGTCGGGAGCATACACATCGGTCTGGTATTTCGGCTTGTTGATCACTTCCTTTTCAACCGCTTCAGGGTCCTCTTCGATTTTTTTTAATTGTTCAAAAGTAATGTCTCTGTTTTCATCCCTCGGAAGAACAGTCCACTTGCCCTGATTGTTCCAGCTGGCCACCGCAAGTCCCATCATCCGCCGAAAAGCATACGGGATATCCTCCTCTTTGGGGCGGACCCAAAACCCTCTTTCATTCTTCACGATAAGGCCTGAGTCTAGGAGGTAACGAAAACGCTTCTGATCCACCTGTTCAAAAGTAGTAGCGTTGGTTTTTGGATCCATAATATGAATGGTAGCCCCGTGTTGTTTATCATAGGCATTCTTAAACTCAAGCCCGTAAACAATCTGCTCTACCGGAGATAGTGTCGCCAAGCGTTTTTTCCCTGACAATTCATTGTACACCTCATAAAAACCCTTTGGCTCCTTACGGAAACCACCTTGAGGGGTGCTGATAATATTTTCTATCTCGGTATAACCGACTACTTTGTCCCCTTTTTCCAGTTTATTTTGATTCTCCTTAAAAAGATCGACGTTGGGGACTTCGGTAGCCACTTCACGTTCTTTTCCGTTGTCGTCAACCACCGTCTGAAACACGACAAATTTCCTTAAGGTAAATTTTTTGTTATTCTCGTCGATGTCCCTGACAATATCGATCTTGGTGACTTTATCTGTGACCTTGAAATCACCGTGAATCCGAATGACCTCCGGCAAATCCCCGGTTTTTAGATGCGTGTAATATTTTTCCCATATCCTTTTTTCAATCTCCCCGTTGTTGATATTTTTTCTCCAATCCCATGGCACACGGACACCCAGATCATAAGGCAGGCCCAAAATCATGTCAGGAGACAAAAGATGATTGCCGGTAACCGTGTCTTTTAAATACTTCTTGTCGTCGGAAACGGGCATGCTCCAAACGTCCCCCAACGGCACTTTCAAAATCTGATTTAAATGCCGGGGAATATCCAAAGTCATCCGGTAAATTTCTTTCTGGTACCTCTGTAGGGAGGCCAGCTTTCCTAGTTTTTCACGGGCAATTTTGGCGACTTTTTCATCGCCGGAAACGGCATTTTTTTCGATTAAGAGCAAAGCCTTCAGACGTTCTTCGAGATCCGTGCGCAGCCCCTTGTATTCAGCAGCCTTCAGGATACCCAAAGACCCGGCCTGGCTGTCACATTTTCCAATCATTTCATTCAAAATCCCCGGGACATAAATATTTCCATAAGTAGTTTTCATTAAGCCGTAGAGCGTCACCGCCTGCTCGGCGCGAATACCGTCGGAAGCATCGGGATGCTTTTTGATTTCGGCATCCAGGCGCCGCTCGACTTCGGAAAGCGCTTGGCGCTGTTTGGTAAGCATCGTATATTCAAGTGACTGCTCGGCGGCTTTTTGGGCAAGCTGGCCGCGCTCTCTTTCATTTTCCACATAAAACGCCAGGCCTTCGGCGGTCAGCTGGACTTGACGGATCTCAACCTTTTGGACCTGCTTGGCGAATTCCGGCGCACGCAGTTCTTCCATGGCCTTCCGGTGAAGCACGTTACGGAAAATCTCAAAGGTCTCAGGTTTCATCCGTTTGAAATAATCACTGAGGCGAACGATGTATTGCCGGACCGCCTCATCCGCTTTTTTTTCCAAATCGCGGTATCTCTTGTCATCACCTTGAAGCTCATGGGAAACCGTCACAAAAATCCGGTTGGCGGGGACTAAAAGTTGATCGATAACTACATACGGATTCTTATCACCGCCGGAATATGAAATAATTCCGGTCGCCTGAAGAAGCTTAGGATCAACTTCCGATAGCGGTTGTACGCCCAATCCCTGCAAATCCTTGGCTGTCAATTTTTTCGCGGAAGCTTTTCCTTTGGTTCCAAGCCCCGGCTGTATCCACCCCAAACCCTCGTTTCTCTTTCCTCTCAAATATACGGTATCCAGATAAAAATCCCTGTCTCCCGGATGAATCCACGCGGGAACGGCTAGAGCCCCGCCCGATGCTTTTTGTTCCTCCAGGTAAGCCTTTAGATGGGCGAAGCGGGACTCAAGCCCAAGCGCTTTCATCAACTCTTCAGAACCCGCTTTCTCCAAAAAATCAGGAGAAAAACTTTTGAAAGTGGGGTTTATTTTTTGCAGTTTCATGTCAATGAGATCCACCGCTTGCTTTGCGCGCATCCATTGGATGTAAAGTTCTTTAAAAGCAATTTTTTCGGTACCGAAATTAATCGAGATTTCTTTTTCGGATTTTTTTTCAATTTTTTTTGCAACTATCGGCGGAGGTGCCTGCGAATGAAGCTTGTTGGCAAAATCGGGCAGGCCCGTTCCTAAAAAACCAACAGCGCTGAGGCCACCCATATATCCTAGTTTTGATTGCACAGATTCAAAATCGGTATCTTCCCCCTCCCCCTTTGTCAGAAAAAGCCACATAAGCGTCAACGCCGAAAAAAAGAATAGAGCGCCAAAACCTATCAATAGTTGACCGCTTAAATAGAGAAAAATCAGCGAAAAAACAACCGGGATCGCCACCAGAAATATTTTTCTGGCGACCGATGGAACGGGAGAAACGGGGATGATCGGCGGTAAAACAGGCGGGGTTTTCAAACTAGAAAGGTCATGGGATTCCAACTGCGCGTTGATTGCCCTTATTTTTTCATGCGTCCTGGATAAAGTATTGTCCAGCTTTTCTGTTTCATGAAAAACAATCCAGCGGCCCAAATCCAAATCGTCCGGAAATAACCCTATCTTCAAATAGGCTGCCTCAAAAAACGCGTCCATCTTTTTGACTTCAAGCTCTATTTGAAACCTTTTCTTTCTGAGAAGGTCAATTACTTTTCGTGCTTTTTTTATTCCTGAAAATTCTGATTTGATTTCTTGGATGGACCGGTTAATTTCTCTGATTTCTATTTTCAAATCATGGCGCCTTTGATTTTGCCGAATAAGTTGTGCGCGTAAAATCCAAAACTGCCTCGCTTGGTCGACCGCCAGAATCTTCCACCCTTCCAAGCGTTCCAAATCTTCGGACAGCTCTTTTAAATTTTCCGTGTCCGTTGAAAAATAAGCGTCTTTTCCAGATAGCGCTCTTTGGATAACACGGTTAACATTAGAAATTTCCTTCTTCGTTTCTTGAAGATAAGAAATTTCTGTGCTTAAAACACTTAAAAGAAGATCCCTTTCATTTCCTTTGGAGCTTTTTTTGTATTTTCGTGAAAGTTTTTTTAGTGAACGGATTTTTAAACTCAGGCTATCCAAATCTAAAATATTTTCAGAATGCTTTTCTTTCAGATATGTATATTCAGCGGGTTTCTTAGAAATAGTTGCCGAACGACCATCTGTAACGGCTGCTGTGGCAACATCTGGAAGCGGCAAGACTTCCGGAGCCGGGCGCAGCCAAATCAACCCCGTGCCAACCAAAGCGAAAGTAACGGATAGCGGAGTAAAGCCGACGACAAAAAAAACACCCGGTAATAAAATCAATGTGCCGACTAGAGCCGGCAGGATGTGGTTCCAAAAATCGGCCTTACCAACAGCCAGGCGGGCGCCCTCCTGAATCATCGCTTGGGCATTGATAAGCGCCAGTAACTGGAAAACCTTTTTATCGGGGATTTGCTTCGCTTCGTAAAACAGACGCTCTCTTTTTTCCAGTAGCCCCTGTGCCTCAGGAGAAACTAAGGGGTCAAAAACTAAGGGGTCAAATCTCTTCTTGACTATATCTTCCGATAAAGCCAGCCGGGCGCCGGCGGTAGCACTCATTCTATTATTTTTCTCATAAAGATGGACCGTCCGATCATCCGCTGAGCCTCTGTCATCAACATTCAAAATATAGTAAAATCTAGCTTTCATTTTATCGGAAATGGGAGGCGCCAACTCCAGAACCCTGGCTGCCGCATCTTCTGGTCTCAACCTCTGATCGGTAATTGCTCTACCAATGAATCGTCTCCGGATCTCTTCTGGATCGGCATCCAGATAAATAAACTTAGCAACTGAGAAAATTGGGCGGAAAATAGGCAGCTGTGCAGGGCTTCCGACGATTAAAACCGGTGTATTTTTTTTGATAGTGACAAAATGGCTCACACCATCCGGAGCTTGTAGAGAAAAATTCAGCGTACGCCCTTCTTTCAATCCTTTCGCTAAAATCTTCATTTGATGCTGGATCAAGCGTATTTTTTTACCGTCAAAAATTAATAGACCGGATAAGCGCTTCAAATACGGAGTCCAAGACGGAAAACGCTCTCTCAGCTTCATCGCCTGTCTGAGTATGAATCTCGACCATCCGGGAGTATTCTGCCAATCCTCCCTCTTCAACCAATCCGCTTCAATCAATGCCGGAGACTCGCCCGCGCTTAAAACGTGCATCGCTTTATTGACAATACTCGTTTTGCCAACACCCGGCGCGCCCGAAAAAATAACGATAGGGTTCGAGTGCATTTTTTCCCGCACGCGTGCGGGATCAAAAATATACTTAATCGCCTCTTCCGCGCTGCCGCTCACTACCAGATGATGGGAGGGGTATTCACGGCTGCCTGCCAACCGGGCGCCTACCAATTTCGGCAATTCTCTTTGGACTGTGTCAAAAATATAATTTAAAATTCTTACCTTTTGATCTCTAGTGGGCGGTGAATTGCCCTTCACAGAATAAAATGATTCTCCGTCTTTCAAAATAGTTGTTTCGATGATATGGTTAATTCTCTTGGGAGACATGCGTTCAATTTGAAGCTGATAAACGATGCTATCCATAATCCAAAATTGGAAATGCGAAAACCATTGACGGCCTTTGGTTATCTCTTCTATTTTCGCTTTTGATTCATAGTCCTTTTTTAATTGGCCGACGTTGATATGCATGAAAGGTAACCGGTCCAAAAATTCAAAAAATTTCAAAAAAATAGTCTTTAGGGTTCCAAGGGGCCGGTGCCAAAAATGAGTCTCATGGCCAGTCAGGAGATCAGCTACCAGGCTCTGATGGATAATTTCAAGTCTATTCCTCAGAGGGATATCCGGTGTTTTTATTTCATGGTTGGATTCAAGGTATTTTTGGATATTTT
>JAHFFM010000108.1 GCA_023247935.1 Candidatus Omnitrophota bacterium
TTTCCTTTGGCGATCTGCGTCAAAATCAACACGTGGCTGCCCTTGGAATCTGCCTGGGTCCAAGGAGAAATTAATTTTGAAAAATACTGATTTAACACGCCCTGTGATTCATAAAATAATTTCAAAAAAACTTCCGCAGCAGTCTGCCGGCTAATTTCAGATTCTTCCCTGACAAGTCCCAGCTCCTTCATGCGCGAAACAATATTTTCCAAAAGAAACGGATGGCCATCGGTAAGAGATAAAATAAAATGCTTCATGGTCTCGGGAACGCGCAAAGGCGCCATCCGCTCCGCAATAAACTCAAAAGCGGTATTGAAATCAAACGCTTCCAAGTAGACGCGTTCAAAATTCCCAAAAAGAAGCGTTAGTTTTTCGGCAAGGATTTTACGGCTTTGCGAAAAAGAAGAGCTGGCCAGAACGTACATGGTGTCTTTTTGAAGCATGATGCGCTTTCCAAAGTCTGAGAAAGCGTTTTTAATGCCGAATTCACCCAGACGATGAAACTCGTCCAGAATCACAATAGAATTTTTTCCCGTCTCCTCTTTGAGAACATGCGTGAGGTCAAAAAGCTTCGCGTAAGCCTCTTCCGCGTGGCGCTGTTTGAGACAAACCGAAATTTCACCGATGCGCGCGACGGTTTTAGGAATGAACGGTTCGGCTTTCTGAGCCAACGATTTTAAGGTTTCGGCGGGATTCACTTCTCCGCGCTGAACCAAATATTGATAAAGAAGAGAGCGGACAAATTGATCCACGAAATAATCCAGGGCCTGGAATTTGATTTCCACATAAATAGGAAGAATTTGCTCATCGCGGAAAATGTGTAAAAACTGACGAAGAAGCGAGGTTTTGCCAAGTTGTTGATGGCCGATAAGTGCTACGTTTTGACGGTAGCCGGACTTTAAAGCATTGGCGCGCTTGACCAAAAGGTCGAGAATGACCTGACGGCCAAAAAAATTTTCACCGACTACGGGATCGCTGAACATTTTTACTGTTTTAACCTACTATTTTCTGGGGATCAAGCGGCCTTGAATGATGCCGAAGTTCAAAATATACCTGCGGAAAACTTCCTTTGCCGTCCTGGCCTACGCGCGCGATCATCTGGCCTTTTCTGACCCAATCGCCGTTTCGAACAAGGACTTGCGCGTTTCTGGCATAAACGGTGGAATATCCTTGCTCATGATCAATGATAATGGTTTTGCCATAGCCCCTCAATCCAAAGTCCGTAAAAACTACTTGCCCTGTTTCTGCGGCCCGAACCTCCTGGCCTTCAACCCCTTGAATGACCATTCCCTTCAAGGCAACCCCTTCTTCCTTCGCGCCAAATGCATAAGCCACTTTTCCATTCAACGGCCAATCAAAATTCGGCTCCGCGCGAAATGGCTTCAGTCCCGGCATCGCCATGGAATCGGAAGCGAAATTATCATACCTCCCCGACGCGCAACCCGTCAAAAAAAATATGAAGAAAATTTCATAAATAAAGAAGAAACGCTTGACAATCCGGACTGAATTCATAGTTTGGTCTTGTATTTCAATTTTTTTGGACCACAAGCAATGATTCCTCTTCAAAATGATCTTTTTTCAAAAATAAGACTCGCCTGCTAGGCGCGCCGAGGAGACGTAGCGAAATCTACGTCGACGAGAAGCAACGACGCAGGCGAGTCTTATTTTTGAAAAAAGTGGAGCGGGTGACGGGAATCGACGCCCTTCACTTCGCATGTCCTCGCCGTCTTCGACGACTCGGCACACTCAGCTACGGGTCGGTCATTCGCGTCGACGATGGAATTCGCAAGTGCCTTTGTGGCACTTGCGCTATAACTGCGGGCGTCTCCGCTCTCTTCGATTCCCATAACTTATGCTAAAAAAATATGGAGCGGGTGACGGGAATCGAACCCGTATCTAAAGCTTGGGAAGCTTTCATTCTACCACTGAACTACACCCGCGTTTGAGGAGTGAGGATGAGTTGTGGGTAGTGAGGCTGGGATGGGGGTGGGTAAAGACCATTCTAAAAAGAAGTTCCCCCATCCCCACCCTAGCCTCACTACCCACAACCCACCCTCACCCCCATTTCAAAATTTAGTTAATTCCTTGAAATGCTCGTACCGAGAATCAATTTCAGATGGCTTCAACGACACAAGCCTGTTCAAACTGAAACTTTCGACATTATACGAAGCCAGAACACTTCCGTAAATCACAGCCTTCCTCACCGTCGCTTCGTCCAGATTATGGGAGCGCGTAAGGTAGCTGATAAATCCGCCAGCAAAACTGTCTCCGGCTCCGGTGGGATCAAAAACCTGCTCCAAAGGATAAGCAGGCGCCACAAATGTGAATTTTTTCGAGAAGCAAGTTACTCCATGTTCGCCTTTTTTAATCACCAAAAGCTTGGGGCCTCGGCTCAAAATCCATTTGGCCGCTTGAAGCAGACCGTATTCGCCGGAAAGCTGTCGCGCTTCCCCGTCATTGCAAAGAAAAATATCGACGTTCTTAAGAAGGCTTAAGAGAGCTTTTTTTTTGGTTCCGATCCAAAAATTCATGGTGTCGCATGCTGAAAATAAAGGATTTCGAACCTGCTTCAGCACGGTTAATTGGATTTCCGGGTCAATATTTGCCAAAAAAACAAAACGCTGGGAACGGTTTTCATCAGATAAAACGGGCTTAAAATGCTCAAACACATTTAATTCAGTTTTAAGCGTTTTGGGATTATTTAAATCGTAGCTGTATAAACCTTCCCAATGAAAAGTCTTCCCCGAAGCCACTTTTAAATCGCGGGTGTCAATTTTCAGATTTTTTAAAAGCTGCAAATGCTTTTGCGGAAAATCCTCGCCCACAACAGCCACCACGGAAACATCGGAAAAAAACCGTGCGCTTGCACTAAAAAAGGTGGCGGACCCACCCAAGGCTCTTTCTGCCTTCCCGAATGGAGTTTTAACCGTATCCAAAGCCACAGATCCTACCGCTAACACTTTCTGCTTTTTATTTCCCACAAACTTTCCTTTCAGTTTCCTTGAGTTGAGTTAAAAAATTCTGCGCGGACAACCGCGGATCAGCGGAGCCCATCAACGCACGGACAACTGCCACGCATTTTGCACCGGCCTCAGCCACGCTCAAAATATTGCTTTCGTCAATTCCTCCAATCGCCACAAAAGGAATATTGAGATTTTTGGAGGCAAAACGAACCAGCTCATGCCCCACCGCGGGTCTTCCGGGTTTGGTGGGTGTTGTAAAAACAGGCCCAATACCCACATAATCAAAACCTTCTTTCTCGGCGGCCAGAGCTTGCTCGGGTGAATGAGTGGATCGACCCAGGATCGCATCTTCACCCAATTGCTGACGCGCTTCCCGCAAAGAACCGTCTTCCTGACCCAAGTGCAATCCCTCAGCTCCTGCTTTTTGAACAATCTCCAGGCGATCATTGATAATCAGAGGGATTCCATAATGGCGCGTCACGATTAAAAGTTTTTTTGCCTGGGCCAGCAAATCCTCATTCGACGCGTCTTTATCGCGAAGCTGAAGAACGTCGGCGCCGCCCTGAATGGCCGCTTCCGCCAGCCGGGACAACGTTTCCCTTCCCGTCTTTTCCGGACAGGTGATCGCGTAAAGTTTCCAGTGCTGGCACGGCTTTTTGTTCAATGGCATAAATTTCAAACCTGATTTTTTTGATTTTTTGTGACGCTTTGGTATCAACCAGCTTCGAAAATTCTTCAAGCGCTCTCAACGATTCTTTTACCCGCTGGGCATTGGCCATAAAAACATCGGCCAAATCTATTCTAGCACCTTCAAGCGTAATCTCTTGCCGGCCCACATCGGACCGTGTGTCGCGCGCGTCCAATAACGTTTTAGGGTCTACCAAAAATGTTTTTAAAACGTTGCTGAGTTCATGGCGGTATTTCTTCAAAGATCTCTGAAGACCAAGCGAGCCACTTCCAAACCGCACTACCTCTTCCAGAACGCGCATTCCTTCACGCGACCGGTTGAAATTCGCATCCAGAATCCTATAAATCTTCTCGGCTTTTTTCAAAGCGATTTTATTTTTTCCAGGATCCCGGTAGTGGAAAAACCTTTGATGTAAGGAATGATACGAACTTTCCCGCCAAGAGATTCCACAAAAGAAGCGCCGACCACGTCTTTCTTTTTCCAATCGCCGCCCTTAACCAGCACATCCGGACGCACCAAATGAATCAAATCAAGCGGCGTGTCTTCCGAAAATAGAGTCACATAATCCACACATTCCAAAGCGGATAAAACTTCAGCGCGGTCATTTTGCTTGTTAAGGGGTCTCTCGGAACCTTTTAAACGCCTGACGGATGCGTCCGAATTTAAACCAACTACAAGAATGTCACCGGCTTTTTTCGCGGATTGTAAATAAGAAGTGTGTCCTTTATGCAAGATATCAAAACAACCATTCGTAAAAACAATTTTCTTGCCGGATTTGCGGTTGGAATTCAAGCGATTAAAAAGAATTTTTTGGGATAAAAATTTAGAATTCATTAGTGAAACCTTAGCAAGAAAGCATCATGGAATCGATGCACTCACAAAGAATATGCCCGATCATAATATGCGACTCCTGGATCCTGGAAGTTTTTTTGGAAGGAATGACAATCGGCAAATCAACGGTCGTTTTGAGCTGCCCGCCGGTGTTTCCTGTGAATCCTATCACGTAAATACCCATTTGCCTGGCTTTTGCCACAGCCATAAGCACATTTTTAGAATTACCGCTGGTGGAAATCGCCACAGCCACATCACCGGGTCGCGCCAATGCTTCAATCTGTCTCTCAAATACTCTATCAAATCCGTAATCATTGGTAACCGCGGTCAAAATGGATGTGTCCGTGGTTAAAGCGATGGCGGCGAGCGGACGCCTCTCTTTTTCATAACGGCCCACAAATTCAGCCGCTAAATGCTGGCTGTCGCTGGCGGACCCGCCATTGCCAAAAAACAGGATTTTATTTCCTGATTTGATGCAAGAACCTAATTGAACGGCCGCTTTTTCAATTGCCGGTAAAAGGGTTTTTAGAATCTCCTGCTTAACGGCAATACTGTCATGAATATGCGAGGCAATGTCCACGATTTCTCCGGCAATCAACCAAAAAAGGTGCGCGCCATGTCGTAATAGTCAGGCTCCACAGTTTTGAGCTTTTTCACAGCATCCTCAATGGCTATGGAAACAATTTCCGTGCCTCTCAAGGCGACCATTTTTCCGAATTCGCCTTTTTTGACCAGCTGTACGGCTTTTTCGCCAAAGCGGGTTCCCAACACGCGGTCATAAGCGGTGGCGCTTCCTCCGCGTTGAATATGCCCGAGAACAGCGGTGCGCGTTTCAAGCTTGGTGGTGTCTTCAATTTTCTTGGCCAAAAGCTCGCCAATCCCACCCAAACGCACATGCCCGAACTCATCCAGTTTTTTCTCCAAAAGAACTTCACTGCCGTCAAATTTGGCGCCTTCGGCAACCACGATAATGCTGAAAAATTTGCCGCGTTCAATTCTTTTTTGGATCACTTCCACAACTTCTTTCATTTTAATGGGAACTTCGGGAATAAGAATCAAATCCGCGCCGCCCGCGATGCCTGAATGAAGCGCGATCCAACCCGCGTGGCGACCCATGACTTCCACGACCATGATGCGGCGATGGCTTTCCGCTGTGCTATGCAGCCTATCAATGGCTTCCATGGCGATATTCACCGCGGTATCAAAACCAAATGTCACATCCGTTCCTGATAAGTCGTTATCAATGGTTTTGGGAACGCCGACAACAGGAAGACCGTCTTTGTAAAATTTATTGGCAACGCCCAAAGTATCTTCGCCGCCCACGGTAATCAACGCGTCCAATTCTAATTTCTTAAAATTGGCCTTAGCTTTTTCCGTAGCGCCGGGATCTTTGTAGGGATTGGTGCGGCTGGTGCCAAGAATGGTTCCTCCGCGATGAATGATTCCGGAAACGGACGTGGCATCCAAATCAAATGTCTCAGCCTCAACCAAACCTTTCCAGCCATTTCGAATTCCAATTATTTTATACCCTTCACGGATCGACGTTCTAACCGCTGCACGAATAACAGGATTAAGTCCGGGGCAATCACCACCGCCCGTTAAGATGCCTAATTTCATCTAAAACCTCCTCTTAAGTTTTTTTTGCTTCTTCGTCCAAATTTTTATCAGGCCAATCTCCCAAAAGCCTTGGAATAAAATCCGTATAAACCTGCCCGCGCCTAAACAAGGGGCTTTTTAAAATTTCTTTGTGAATGGGAATCGTTGTTTTGATCGGCTCTATGACAAATTCCTCGAGTGATCTTTCCAGGACGCTGATCGCTTCGCCGCGGTTTCTTCCAAAAGCCATCAACTTCCCGATCATCGAATCATAATACGGCAAAACCGTGTAGCCGGCATGCGCATGACTGTCAAGCCGCACTCCCGGACCTCCCGGCGCGTTGTAACGTTCGATTCGGCCCGGGCAAGGCGCAAAATTATTGGCCGGGTCTTCGGCGTTGATCCGGCATTCAATGGCGTGCCCCCGCAGCGGAACTTTGTCCTGTTTGCGAATAGATAATTTTTCGCCGGCTGCGATTCGAATCTGTTCTTTCACAATGTCAATGCCGGTAATCAATTCCGTGATGCCATGCTCGACCTGAATGCGCGTATTCATTTCAATAAAATAAAAATGCCCGTCCTCGTCCAGGAGAA
>JAHFFM010000109.1 GCA_023247935.1 Candidatus Omnitrophota bacterium
TGCCCTCTTCAGGGCAAAGTGTCACGGCAGCCGACCTTGCGGTTTTGAATTCGGTTATCGGGGGAGCTGGATTTAATCAGGCGGCATTCCTTTTGGCTCTTCCCAAGGCGGCTTCTCTTTTCTCAGCTATTCAAATTGACTCTGCCGCGAGGACGAATTTTTCCATTCTATACGGCGCGGCCATACCTTCGTCAGGGCCACCTTCAGATGCAGCCAGAGCGGAATTATTTAACATTTCGGGAGGCGGCGGTTACGCTCAGGCAAGTTATTTAGCAGTACTTCCTAAAGCAGCGTCACTTTATACGGCTGTTCAAGGCAACGCTCAGGCGAGAACCGATTACAATTTAATGTTTGGAGTAACCGCTCCATCCTCAGGCGCGCCTGACGCAACGACTCGCGCGTCCCTATTTGATACCGCAGGCGGCGCAGGATTTGTTCAATCCTCTTTCATGCCAGCATTAACCCGTACAGCGGCTTTGTATCGGTCCTTACAACAAAATTCTTCACTAAGAACCGATTATAATCTGATATTCGGGGCGAGCGTCACGGCAAGCGGCGCTCCGTCAGTGGCAAACAGGACCAAGCTCTTTAACACGGCTGGAGATCCGAATTTTGTTCTAAGTGATTTCTCGTTCGTGCTTCCAAGAACAGCGTCTCTTTATCGGGCGCTTCAGTTTGATTTAGTAAAGCTGACTTCATTTAATTCCCGATTTGGCGCAACGTTGCCCTCAACAGGCTCTCCCACGTCAGGCGCGGATATCGGACTTCTCTTTGGTATCACCGGGGATCCGAATTATAATGAACAGGGTTTCTTAGACAGCTTATAAAAATCAGGCGGGTTAATTCTTAAAATAATCCGGCTCTTGGCCTTTCTTCCATTTGATATTGCAGCCAATGCTCGCTTTTTGATCGGTTGAAACGGTTTTATCCGACAAAACTTCGTCCATCGCTTTTCTTAAATCCACTCCCGTCACAGGCTTTCCATTCCCAGGACGACTGTCATCCATTTGCCCCCGGTAAACAAGCCGGTGATTTGTATCATACAAAAAGAAATCAGGGGTGCAGGCTGCTTCATAAGCCTTGGCGACATCTTGAGATTCGTCATATAAAAAAGGGAATTTCCAGCCCTGCTCCACCGCAAACTCTTTAAGCTTATCCGGGGCGTCATCCGGATAATTCGCCGCGTCATTCGAACTGATACCGACAATGGCGATGTCTTTTTGACGATAATCTTTATCTAACCGCGTTAATCCTTCTTTAATGTGCTGCACATAAGGACAATGCCGGCAAATAAACATCACCAGGAGTGCTTTTTTCCCGGAAAAAGACGCGAGCGTAAAATTTTTCCCGCTCACCGCATCTTTTAAATTAAAGTCCGGAGCCGCCGAACCTATTTTTTTCATGCGCGAAGGAGTTAAGACCATACTTTTATGTTATCACCTCCGTCAATACGTTCTTCTTCATCCACCGTCAAATGGATCTGTTTGACGGTTTGCTGCGAAATTTCATGAGCTTTGCTAAAATCAAACTCAAACGAAACATTCACAAAAGAGCCTTTTTTTATCGCGACTGCTTTCTCAAAATCCTCTTTTCTCTCGAGAAAAAATTTGTCCTTGTAATTTTCGCCTGTCAAAGAAACGCGCACGTTCGAATAATCATCTGGCGGAACCCTGCCATTATTAAAAAAACTGATCATCGCTTCTTCCTGCATTAAATCAACTTTACGGTCCGGCTCTATCACGCTCACCCATTTCCCGCCGGCGCCCTTCAACTCCACTTTATCGACGGTGACAAAAAATGATTGCGCGGCGGAAACCGGTTCGGCCAAAAAAAGCATCAACCCGATAAAAAGCCAGCGCGCCAAGATTATTTCTTCAGTGTTTTTCCGGTAAGCCGCTTAAAAACATCTTTGTAGGCTTTGGCGGTTTTAGCCGCGATGTCGGCCGGAAGCATGGGGCCGGGCGGCATTTGATTCCAACCGGATTGAAGCAGGTAATTCCGGACAATTTGTTTATCCAAGCTGGGTTGGTCCTGTCCGGTCTTATAAGATTTTTTGGGCCAAAAACGAGAACTATCCGGGGTTAAAGCCTCATCAATTAAAATGATCCTGCCTTTCCAAAACCCAAACTCAAACTTTGTGTCCGCAATCAAAATACCCTTGGTTTTTGCGAATTCTACGCCTTTCTTATAAAGGCTTAACGTCAAATTCTGAATTTTTTCAGCCGTCGCTTTCCCCACCAGCTTACTTGTCGCTTCAAAATCAATATTCATGTCATGTCCCACCGTCGCTTTGGTAGCCGGTGTGAAAATAGGCTTCGGCAGCTCCTGGCATTGACTCAGGCCGGAAGGCAGCGCGTGGCCGCAAACCTTGCCCGTTTTCTGGTAATCTTTCCAACCCGAGCCCGCTAAAAATCCGCGCGCCACACATTCCACCGGCAAAGGCTGCGCGCGATGCACCAAAACGCTGCGGCCGGAAAGCGCTTTTCCAAATTCCTTCAAAAAACTTTTTTCAAAACCCATGTCTTCTATTTCAGACGTAATTAAATGATTGGGAATAAACTTGGAGAATTTTTTAAACCAAAACAAAGAAATTTGATTCAACACGCGCCCTTTGTCCGGAATGGGAGCTGGCAGCACGACATCAAATGCGCTTAAACGATCCGTGGTGACGATTAATAATTTGTCTTTACCCACTTCATATATATCACGAACTTTTCCCCGGTTTAAAAGAGTGAGCGGAAGCGACGTTTCCCAAACGGTGCTTAAGGTGGATACTTTCATACTTCTCCTATGTTAAAAGCCGAACTAATTCTACTGCGGAGTCGCTTCGCGACTTTTATAAAAGCCACGAAGTGGCTCCTATATTCCTAATTCATCATTCCTAATTCATCATTTATCATTCATCTCTTACGTTAAGCACCGGCTTTTCGTAAGCGGTCCAAAATAGCGATACCGATTCCCTCCGAAGGAACGGATTCCGCCAACATCATATCCAGTCGCATTTTATCAAGTTTGCGAATGGCTTGAAAGAGGTTTGAGGCGGCCTCTTTCAAATCCCCTTTCACGCTCAAAATTTCAAAAGCGTCAAAAAAATCTTTGTGCGGCACGCTTTTAAAAGCCAAAAAACCGATTTTTTTAACTCCCAATGCCTTGTATTTCTTAACCATTTCCTCAAGTTTCGATCCCGAAACACCCTTTTCCAACAAAACCATTTTCGTATGAGGCGCATAATGTGATTCGAGCATTCCCGGCGCTGAAGGTTTTTGTTTGAAGGTAGAGGTGCTTTCTTTTAAGAGAATAAACGGTGAAAGAGTTTCTGTATCAATTCCTCCCGGCCGCAAAATCACACCCTTCTCCCCTTCCACCTGAAGCACCGTGGATTCCACGCCCACCGCGCAAGAACCTCCATCCAAAATCAAATCCACTTTTTCGCCCATATCCTCCGCGACATGCCGCGCCAAAGTCGGGCTCGTATACCCAAACAAATTCGCGCTCGGCGCCGCAACGGGTTTTCCAAATACCTTGATCAATTTAAGTGCCGCCTCATGTTTGGGCATCCGCACGGCGACGGTCGGAAGTCCGGAAGTCACCAAATCCAGCACTTGTTCGGATTTCGGCAATACGAGCGTCAAAGGACCCGGCCAAAATTTTTCCATCAGCGTTTCACAAACTTTAGGGACCTTTGACCATAACGAACGAGCCTGCGCCACGGAACTCACGTGCACAATTAACGGGTCAAACACGGGCCGTTTTTTAACTTCAAATATTTTACAAACCGCCTCATAATTGCCTGCATCCGCTCCGAGCCCGTAAACGGTTTCCGTGGGAAAAGCCACCAATCCGCCTTTTTTTAAAATGTCTGCGGCGTGGCCTATGCTTTCGTCATTCGACGCGGGATAAACTTTATTTTGATTCATAAAAAATGACGGCTACTGCGTTAATTCACTGAGTAAGCGTTGGAAAGGAAAATGACTTCCGGGGCAAGCCGTGTGCTTGCCTTTAATGTCTTCATGTTTGCGGACGTTGTTAATGGGAATGCTGTAATCTTCCCGAAGAATGCGCATAAGTTGAACAAGCGTGCTGAATTGGGCTTCCGAAACACGCTGCTGATTAAAATCGCCCACCAAACAAATTTGAATATCATAAGGCCTGTTCGCCTTTATTTGCCTTTGCCAGCGAAAACCAACCTCCAAAGCGCCATCCCCAGAGTTAGTGCCATTTCCAATTACAAAATGATAAAAAAGCCCCCCCATATGGCGCCGCGTGTGGTCCCGGTGAAACTGCTTGGCGCTTCCCTGCAAAGTGCCACTATGATGAACCGTAATCGTTCTCCAAACCGAATGCGGCCTGGCTGGCCCTACCAATGCCCGAATATCCTCATAGCTCAAAGGCCCTGGAATTGCGGGAGCATAAGAATGAGAAACGGTGGTGCGCGGAATAAACAGGCGCTGGCCCACTTCCAAATTACTCGGATCAGAAATTCTATTCACCTTCATCAACTCATGCCAATCCACCCCGTAATTTTTCGCGATCCGGTAAAGCGTTTGGCCGCGCTCGATGGTGTGATAAAAACCCTGCGCGCCCGCAGGAGGCATGGTCCCGGAAGCAGAACCAAAACCAGGAGAAACCTTTTTAGGAACCCTGGTGCATCCACTGACAAATAAACACAAAACTAAAATGCCAAAGAAAGTTACTTTTAAATAATTTTTAAACATTAAGAATTGGCGCCAGGTCCGCTGGAAAGTTTATTGGGTTGATTGACGCCGGTTGAAATTTTGTCCAAAGTCGTCTGAAGCTTGTCTATTTTTTTATCCACTTCAGAAAGTTTTTCGTCAATTTTTTTAAATTTCACATACAAATATTCTTCAAACGGCACGGGCGCCACAACCCCGTTACGCGTTTCAATCGGCATATCCGAGGGAATTTTAAAATTAAATCCTTCTTTGGTTGTCACGGTTTCAAAACCGCTTTTTTTTATCTCTTCCGAGACTTTTTTGGCTTCATCTTCACTATAAGCATTCGCGGAGCCCCAAGAAAATAAAATCAAGCCAAAAAACAAAACTAAAACTTTGCGGGAATTACGCACGTTTAAAATCATCCTCAAATCGTACAATATCATCTTCACCCAAATATTCCCCAAGCTGCACCTCCACAAAAACCAAAGGCTCTTTGCCGGTATTGTGCATGCGATGAACTTCTTCCACCGCGACCTCAATCACCGAGCCACGCTTAACCGGCAACTCTTTTTTGCCCACAACGGCAATTCCCGTTCCGGACACCACCACCCATTTTTCGGCGCGTTTAAAATGCTTTTGAAGGCTGAACCGGAGACCCGCGTTTACCTCAATGCGCTTTACTTGAAAATCAGCTCCCTTGAACAAGACCGTATAAGAACCCCAGGGACGTGTATCGCTTGTCATGTTTATTCCTTTTAATAGCGTCTTAGTTTAACTGAATCAATAAGATGGGTCAATTACCGGCTTGATTTTACGCCGATTCGCGGGCAACTGGCGCGTATTTTACAAGACGAACAATACGGAGAAACCGGCTGACAATGATTTTGTCCAAAACATACCAAAAGATCATTGAACTCAATCCAATACCGTTTCGGAAGAATTTTGCGCAAAGCCATCTCGGTTTCATCGGGCGTTTGGGTTTTCACCAAACCCCAACGATTTGAAATCCGATGCACATGCGTATCCACGCATATTCCAGGCTGGCCATGACCCACAGTGATAACCAAATTGGCTGTTTTCCGACCCACTCCCGGCAAAGCCAAAAGCTCTTCCATGGTCTCCGGAACCTTCCCATGATACTTTTCGATTAAAATCTCGCAAATCCTATGAAGATTTTTGGCCTTGGTATGATAAAAACCTACCGGGAAAATAAGCTTTTCAATCTGTTCCAAACTTAATTTCAGCAGTTCCTCCGGAGTTTGCGCTTTCTCAAACAACCGTTTACTGGCCTCCTCAGTTGTGGAATCTTTAGTGCGCAGGCTGAGCACCGTCGAAATCAAAATTTTAAATAAAGCGTTTTCGCCATGCGCAAACGTGCCTACTATCGGCGGCTTCCAATTCTTCACCTCCCGTCTGAGAACGGAAAGCATGTTCGGCAAATTGGAAAGGGCTTTCTGTTTCATATTCACATCATTCTCCCCTCAATGGACAATCCGTGCAATCCTTATTATATTTTGTTATATTTTAAAGATGCTTAATCTTTTTTCAAGAAGCCTTTTATCACTCGTTTTTCCTCTCAACTGCGAAACGTGCAAACAAATTTTGTCTTTTCAAAATGAGTTAGGAGTATGCGAAAGCTGCTTAAAAAACATTCAACTGATCCCGGGTCCGCATTGCCCAAAATGCGGCCGCTTTTCCTCGGAATTAGCCGCGGATTGCGGCGCCTGCCGACAAGACCGCTTTGATTTTGACCGTGTTTTTGCGGCCTCTTATTACCATGGAAATATAAAAAAAATCTTATGTTCTTTAAAATTCAAAAAAAGAAAAACCCTCTTAAAATCTCTATTGAATACGATTGAACGTTATCGGAAGGAAAACAACATGATTTTTTCATGGGACGCGGTCATCGCGGTTCCTATGCATCGAAACCAAAAATTCGAAAGAGGCTTTAATCAATCCGAACTTCTCGCGAAAGAAATATCCAG
>JAHFFM010000110.1:0-1811 GCA_023247935.1 Candidatus Omnitrophota bacterium
CCGGTCTTCTTGCCAGAGCGCTTTCTTGCCTTCTGAGTCAAAGTGAGTGACGGTTAGGATATTGCCTTGGCTGTTGATTAAGCCTTCGCGGGTGGTTGAGGTTTCGAGTTTTCCGCTTTGAGTGTTGTAGGAGAACTCCGAGTGATTGTTATTTTCCCGGTCTTCTTGCCAGAGTGCTTTCTTGCCTTCTGAGTCAAAGTGAGTGACGGTTAAGATATTGCCTTGGCTGTTGATTAAGCCTTCACGGGTGGTTGAGGTTTCGAGTTTTCCGCTTTGGGTGTTGTAGGAGAACGAAGAATTCGTCTGATCATTAAAATCAATTGTCGATTCAGCCATCCTACCTGCCTTGCCATTAACCAGCACATCCGCAAAAAAAGTTGTTTGAATAATTTCGGCCAATACCAAAGAAGTCTTATTGCCATTAACCGTATCGATTTTAGAAAGTTTGTTTTGTGCATCGTAAGTATAAAAATTAGTTCTATCTTCCGTGACATCAAAAGATCTGGTTGCCAATCGTTTGCCGTTAACATCCGCAAAGAAAGTAGTTTGAAGAATGTCTGCCTGAACCAAAGAAATTTTATTTCCATCTACAGCATCGCTCTGAGAAAGATTATTTTGTGCATCATAGATATAAAAATTAGTTTTATTATCGGCAACATCGAATGATCTGACGGCCAGCTGCTTGCCATTAATCTTACTGAAGAACGTACTTGAAAGAAGTCCTGTGGCGGGTTCCGAATTTAAATTACCGCTATAAACATTGGACTGCTCTAATGCCCCAGCCGCGTCATATATAAAGAAGCTGGTATTATCATCTTCGGAACTATACGAATATTTGGCCCTGTTACGATTATTAAATCTTTCAAATTTTGTAAGTGTAAGCAAGCCGGATGAGGGCTCCGTACCCAAATTACCCAAATAACCCCTCGCCTCATCAAGGTCGCCCTGTGCATTGTAAGCATAAAAAGTAGTTCTTCCATCTGCGGCATCAAAGCTATATTTGGCGCGATCAGAACTACCCGTTCTTTCAAATTTAGTAACGGTTAGAGCACCGGTGCCCGGCTCAGAAGTTAAATTTCCTTGGTACGAGCGAGATTCGTCTAATTCATTTGCCGCATTATAAACGAAGAAATTAGTTTGATCCTGCTCGAGATCATATGTACTAATTGCTCTATCCTGACCGCTTATGCGTTCAAATCTCGAAATGGCAATAGCGCCAGCGGCTGGCTCGGTTGTGAAATTACCTGAATAAGTTTTTGTCTGGGTAAGAAATGCTTCGGAGCTGTAGATATAAAATGTCGTCGTGCCGGTGGTAGCGTTATAACTGCGCTCCACAACCGTAACGGGTCCATTAGATGTTTGAATCTGAGTAAAGAAATTAGTAACGTCGTCGGAACTTGAAGAGCTCTGAAGAATTCCGTTCGGGTCATAAGCAAAATTAGTCGTCACCCCTTCAGCATTTGTCGATGCTTTCACAACACTTTGCGGACCTTTCGGGGTTTGAATCTGTTCGTAAATATTAACTTTACCGTCCGAAGAAATAGATTTAACGATTTCGCCGTTTGGATTGTAAATATAATCTGTTTTGATTCCGTCTGTTGATGTTTGAGAACTAAGAACGGTCTTGGGTTGGCCGTTTATCGTGATTTGGGTGTAGGTGGATGTGATGCCGGTGGATGTGATGGAACCAGTTAATTGGGCTTGGGTGTTGTAAGTAAAAGTTGTCTTTGTTCCGTCTTGGGCTGTTTCGGCGTCGACTACGGTTTGAGGTTTGCCGGCAACGACTATCTCTTTATAAGTAGAAGTCACTC
>JAHFFM010000110.1:1911-6633 GCA_023247935.1 Candidatus Omnitrophota bacterium
GTTTGCCAGCGACGACTATCTCTTTATAAGTAGAAGTCACTCCACTCGATGATGTGGATGATTGGAGAACTCCTAGGTTGTTGTAAATATAATCTGTTTTGATTCCGTCTGTTGATGTTTGGCTGGTGATAACATTCTTAGCAACTCCTCCAACCGTTATTTTTCCATAAGTCGAGTTGGATCCATCTGAATTAGAAGAACCGACCACTTCCCC
The DNA here is from genome assembly GCA_023247935.1 of Candidatus Omnitrophota bacterium. GTDB lineage: Bacteria > Omnitrophota > Gorgyraeia > 2-02-FULL-51-18 > 2-02-FULL-51-18 > JAHFFM01. The sequence continues at coordinate 2,126 of JAHFFM010000110.1, forward strand.
ATCAATGTTGTATTGATAAGTAGTGGTGATGCCGTTAGTTGTCTGCATATCCAAGACCATTCTTGCCGCACCGCCAACCATGATCTTTTTATAGGCAGAAGACGTTCCGCTTGAGGCTTGAGAGCTGACTAATTCACCGTCGGCATTATACGTAAATGTTGTTTTAATCCCTTGCGAGTCCGTGACATCCTTAACCACCGTTTTCTTTCCGGCGGTCGTATCAATATCCATATAAGTTGTCGTCGTGCCATCAGAATTTGTTGAACCCGCCGGGTTTCCGTTCTGATCATAGCTATAAGTGATGGTATTGCCTTCAGAATCCGTGGAGTTTTGAACAACGGTTTGAGAGCCGCTCGAAGTTTGAACTTGGGTGTAAGTATTAGTGGAACCGCTTCCCGAAGACCCTGTGCCAGTGTTCGTGGTGCTGGTAATACTTCCATTGGAATCGTAATTAATCTGAATATTCTGGCCATCATTTGTCACGGCCGAATTTGGAAGCCCTCCGCCCTGCGCTCCGGAATAATTAAGACTCTGAAAACCCGTGATCGGCGGCGGCGTGACGCTGGCGCTCGGAGATCCAGCGGAAACCATTTTCATCACTCCCTCCAATTGCTTAAGCTGGTATAAAGCCTCAAGCATTTGGTCTTCGGAAACAACCTCCCCTTTATCGTTGTATTTAAAAATAGTCATCATTCCGGGAATTACTCCATCGCCAACAGAAGTCTTGATCTTATCTTTTCCATTGATAGTGACATACGTCGCCTTGTAAATCACTTTGCCCGTTTCTTTATCAATCACGCGGGAACCGACTAAATGCCCGAACGAATTGTAACGATATAAAACGGTGTGCCCTTCGTTCTCATCTTCAGTCCGAACTGCAAGATCCTGCCCGTTCACTCTTTCGTAAAAAGTCGTCGACAAAACAACATCGGAGTCCGCACCCTTCGTTTCCGTGCGAACCAAATGCCCAGCCTCATCATATATATAGGAAGTAATCGCATTATTCGTCGTCGCATCCACCGAATCCGAAACCACGCGATGCCCGTTCAAATCTTGAAAATGAGTGGTCGATACTAATTTTCTTTCTCCGCCCTCTTCCTTCGGCAGCTCATAAGCTTTCAGCGACTGAATATGGCCTTTTTCGTCATACTCATATTCGGTTACTTTCTTATCCAGTAAATCCTCAGAACGAATTACCAAGCTCTCGCCGTTTATAAGCACATAAGTGTCTTTAGACACTTCGACGCCTGTTTGATTTTTTGTCAGAGACGAAACAATGTGTCCATTGTCATCAAAGGAATATTGAGTGGTGAGATTGGTGCCATAGTCCAAAACGGAATCAACCACATTCCCGCCGCGCAGTGTTTTAAAGTAGGAAGTGGAAAGAATCAGCCCATCAGGATTTTTGGTATCCGATGATTTTAATGAGCCTGCATCCGAATAATTATAAGTCGTAACAAAACCATTCTTAAGGTCCGTGGTTTGAGCGACCGCCTGAGATCCGGCAATATTCGCAAAGGTTGATTCAGAAACGTCTTCATTATGTTCAAGATCCGTTAACCGGGTTTTTGATAAATGCCCCGCTGTGTCATAAGAATAAGAGGTTTTGGTCTTGGCTTCCCCGTTTTCATAATCATTCAACGAATAAGATACTTTTTCCTGACCCGCGGTTCCGGAATAAACTGTTTTTGCCTTCACATCTTTATCTGAAATTTTCTTCGTGAAAAATTCGAGTGACGGCATATCCATTTTCTTGAATTCGAGACCTGAAATGTCATAGGAAATGACCTCTGATAAAATACCTGCCGAGGAGTACTGGTTCACGGAAAGTTTTGCCGGGGTGTATTCTCCGTTAACCAATTGAAAATCAAAAAAACCGTGAGAAATTCTTCTATTTTCTTTTTCGCCTGAAAAATAGCTAATGGCTAAAATACTGTCTTGTGAAAATGAGGCGCTGTCGACCTTGCTGAATCCCTTACGGACAATTTGACCATCCGTACCGGTTTCCTGTTTAGAATTGGCGATGAGGCTTGCCGCGCTTGAAATTTTGGATAAGTCATAAGAGACGATGGAATCCACTTCACCATTGTCATTGTAATTATAAATATTGATCGATGTGGGCTGGCCATCCTGATCAGAACCCTCAAGCGTGTACTGAACAGCTTCCTGCGCGGCGTCATTGGAACCGCTACGCCGCGTATCCGGTTCTTCCTGCGGCTGAACCATCTGCTGCAATTTTGAACGAAGTTTATTATTCAGCTCATCATCAACGGATTTACGAAGCAGCGCGGCATCGTCCATCATCTGCTGCTTCGCTTCGATCATTTCTTCGTGTCTTCTCTGTTGATCAGAAACGTAACCGGGCGTGTTCCATGAACCGCGGTTTTTAGTTTTATTTAATAATTGATTGGTAGTTTCGGCTGCCCAGGAAATGTCATGGAGGAAAAAAGTCCCAATGAGGATACTAGAGACTATTTTGATACCGCGTGAAAAGCGGCTCTTAAAAAATTTTTCTTCGTTAGAAAATAGGTCTTTTTCCATTAAACTCACAGACTCATTTTTATAGAGATTGTGGTTATATTTAATAGTCTTTTAAAAAGTTTTATCATTATAAACTAAGAGAGCCTTTTTTGAAAATACTTTTTTGTCATAAACTCTTTTATTTTCACTTAGTTAACTACAGACAAGCTTCCCCAAGATTGCTCTCAATTAAAATATACCATATAGATCTATAATACTTCAACTTCTCCTATACAACAATAACTAAATATTTAATCTACTAATTCTACTATAAACTAACAATATTAAGCACATATAAAAATACGCAAAATTTTAGGTTAATTTCTGATATAATGCCACTATGAATTCAAGCGAGAAAGAACGCCGCAACTTCTTCCGGCACCCTATCCGGGTGCCCCTCAAACTTCGTCTCGCTCAAAATAAAACCAACGCCCAGTCCGAAAGCCGCGACTTATCTTTAGGCGGACTGAACTTTTCTTGGCCTAAAAAAATAGCAAAAGGCACTTTGCTTGAAATATCCATCCCCGTTAAAGATAAGCTTTTTGAACTTCGCGGAAAAGTAGTTTATTCCCGCGAGGACCGCCAGTCCGCAAGATTTCATACAGGCGTTTCTTTTGTTGATTTTCCGAGCGCGTTCAAAGCGAGGCTCGCGGAAGAAGTTCTTGAGATTTTAGAATTCCAGAAAAAGATGTCCATGGATCTCGGCCACGAAATCACCGAGGAAGAAGCGGCTTCGAAATGGATACGCGAATTCGCTTCACATTTTCCGAATATCATCTAACCAAATCTTCCCATTCCCGCGCGTCAGAAAATTCATAAGTTGGTATAATTCCTTCGGGCGCGTGATAACCATAATTGACCCAGGCAAAATCTACGCCCGCAGCTAAACTGACTTCACCATCCACATGACTATCCCCCACATAAATTGTCTTATCCTGTCCAAACCCCATTTTTTCCATAACATGATTCAAGGCTGCCGGGTCCGGCTTAGCAGGAAAACCTGCATGCATTCCCACCACCATTTCGAAATATTTTGATAAATCTAATTTATCCAAAATCTGAATAGTGATATCCTGCGGTTTATTGGTTACTACTGCTTTTTTTACTTTTGACAGACTTCCGGACAAAACTTCTTTCACATTTGAAAAAGGGGAGGTTTGGAGAACAGGCTCACTACGGTAGGCCTCTTTAAATTGCAAGACCGCTTTCTCGAGTTTTTTTTCATCATCTCCAAAACCCGGCGCCAGGGATTTCAACAGCTCATGAACGCCCCAGCCAATCCCCGCCCTCACCGACTTCAATGGCTGAACCGGGTACCCAAAATCACTCAAAACTTTATTCGCGTGATAAGCGATATCATCCAAAGTATCCACCAGCGTCCCATCAAAATCAAAAACAATTAAAGAGTATGGAGCGGCCATGACATCAAGCTTCATTGTTATTCATGAATTCTTCTATAAAATTTTCAATGTACGTGCCGTCATCCGCCGACACACCTTCAAACGTGGCGGCCACATCATGAAATTTAGCCTCGCGTGTCCCCGCGATGCGCGCGACGCGGCCCTTGCATTCAATAACGCGCTCCGGAAAATCTATTCTGAACAACAAAACCATCCCTTCGCAAACTAGCCGCTCAAAAGTAAACAACGCGCCCGCTGAGCTTAAATTATGAATTGTCACATAACTCCATCGAAGCGGTCGTTCGTCAAAAATCGAAACTCTCAAAACAAAACGACGATACAAACGCGCGGCGCGTCTTTTTTCAGAATATCCCTGTTTGTTGTCGGGGTTATTCATTATTTTTTGAGGTCAAGCGATTTTGTGGAGAATTTTTTGAAAAGCTATTTTGCCGGTTTGCTGGTTGAAAAAGCTTAAAGTCAGATCACCTTTTTTGGGCAAGCCTTGCCGCCGTTCTACCGGTAATTTTGCAATCATTTCAGCCGGCACATCCTTGAGCACGTATGCGCATAACACCGTTTCGCTGTGCG
>JAHFFM010000006.1 GCA_023247935.1 Candidatus Omnitrophota bacterium
CTTTTAAGGATAAAAGCTGTAAGTAGAGCTTGGCTTGCTGGCCTTTGTAAGAGACGGTTGCTTGAGGGTCAAAGACGGTGATCTCTTTAAAGAGAGCTTTGATCTCATTTTGAATTTCAGGATCATTTGAGATGATGCGGTGTTGGGCGGCTTGTTGAGTTAAGGCGCTTACAAAGGTTTGGGCGTCGGTGTATTTGGAGCCGATTAAGATTCCAAAGTAATCTTCAGCCGCATTCGGAGTTGTTGAGATGTCGCCGATAGCATCAATTAAGATCTGCCGGTAAGCGGAGTTGCCTAAGTTCTGCTGGGAAGGATCGATTTTCCAGATGGTTTGGAAGTCGGTCTCATGGCCTTTTAAGGCAGTGGCCAGTTGGGCGGTTTTCTCACCCAGGCCTTTCAGGGCTTCGGCTTTGAAGTCTTTTAAGGATAAAAGCTGTAAGTAGAGCTTGGCTTGCTGGCCTTTGTAAGAGACGGTTGCTTGAGGGTCAAAGACGGTGATCTCTTTAAAGAGAGCTTTGATCTCATTTTGAATTTCAGGATCATTTGAGATGATGCGGTGTTGGGCGGCTTGTTGAGTTAAAACGTTGATAAAAGTGTCAGCATCCTTATAAACAGACCCCTCCGTAATACCAAAGTAGCTCTCTGCGGCCGTGGGAGCCTTTGAATTATCCGCTACCAAATTAAGCAAAAATTGACGGTAACTTCCATTGAAAATTACTTGATCTTCAATTTTCAAACCGTAAATTAACTGCATCTTATCGCGATGCTGAGCTAAAGCTTCGTGAAGCGCCTCGATCTTTCTTAAATTAGCCACATCTCCTCCGAGAACACGGCCGCTATAAATGGAACTAATGAATTCTTGAAATTCTGTATCTGTAAATCCATTTGAATGATCAAGCCAGAACCGATATGTCAAATCTCCTTTTATTTCTGCTTCAAGCTCACCTTGACTCTCGATTCCTGCTCCGGCCCTATAAGTAGAAACGATTTCTGAAATGGATACATGATAAGTTTCTGAATCCATTTTTCTAAGAATTTGAATAAAAGTCGGAGTTCGGACAGCAATATTTCTATCCACAAAATCTTTCTCCAACCTTTGCGCTTCTTGTGGGGTCGCGCTCTTCAAAACAATCTTGCTTAAGGTTCTGTTATCAGATTCAAGTATAGGTGTTCCACCAAGGGCGATAGTGCGGGCAAATCCGGCTATAGCAAATTTATCAAAATTATTATCAGGAAAAGCTGAAGGATTATAAGTGTAGGATGAAAAAAGCTTAAGCCTTAAATCCGAATTAGATCTGGACAGATCATCTTCAAATGCTTTCAAAATCGACCAAAAAGCCGTGTCTTGTCTCAAATGCAAAGTATCAACGACAAATTTTTTAAATTCGTTTTTTTCCGCATCCCCAAATTTTGTCTTCGGCGAAGGCCTATCAAATGTATTTCCATTAACTATCTTAATTTCACCCAAAACAAATTCGTTGGCCAAAGCGCCTATACGGTCTCCTTCGAAACCGTCCGAAGAATCAATCAACTTTCTCAATTGTTGTTTAAATACAGGCTCCGTGCCATTCTTCAAATAATCTTCTATGTAATCAAAAACGACTTGCTTTAGATCCACCGAAAGTTGAGAGACAACACCGCTAACATAATTACGAATTTCGCTTTCCGTAATCTGCTGAGGCGCTGGCTTCCCCTGCTTAACCGTTCTATCTAAAACTTGAGTTACGTAATTCCTAGCCATAAATAAAATAACGGCTTCTTTGAACTGTTTTAATGTCGTAGAATCTTGACTTCCATTTGTAAACGAATTCACAAGAGGATCAATTAATGACGCAACACGGAAATGATTTACAGCCTGACCAAATAGCGCGCTTCCATCAAAAGTTTTTGTTTCAGAGCCAATCCCATTCACGCGCGGAACGGAATATTGATAAAGAAGCTGTCTTTCGCTCTTTAATACTTCTAAAAATTTTTGAACCTGATCCTTATCTGTTACGGAAGCGCGAGTAGACGGCTCGCGCACAAATCTATTCCCGCCGTTTGCAGTACTATTAACGATTCTTCCGCTCAGCATATCTAAGGTAATATCAAAAACCAATTGACGCAGCTTTTGATCTTGAATCGAATTACCGGAAAGGCTCGCAGACAGAAGCCCTGAAATTTCTTTTATCTGGTTAAGCGCATTCACATCCTGCCTATCCTGAACTAAAACCTTTTCATTTCGAATAAGCTGTTTTAATTGATCCTTCATTAAAAATAAATTATAAAATTCCACTCCTGCTGCTCCGGAATATGGATCCAGCCTTTTTCCAACGGTCCTTACAGGTGACGCAATTTTTTCAGCTTCGTCCGTGATAATTTTCCTATTGGCAATATCTTGCATATTTTTGACTTTGCGCACATCAAAACTGGCTCTTAATCCTCCCGCGGAAACCCCGTAAATCACCTCAAGGTCGCTTCCCATTTCCGTGAGAACGGAAAGGTAATTTGCAAATTCATATTGGAAATAATTTGCTACTTTTTCCGAACCATCACTACCGGGCATTTGCGCTTCAATAGCTAAAACGGTCATATCTAAAAAGTCTCTTATATCCGCTGAAGGATTTGCGAGATCCGCATCCGAAATCTTCCACAAATCTTTAAATTTCTGAAAATCAGGATGTTTAAAAAAAACATCAATCACTTCCGCAACAGAAGCCTTCAGACCTTCTTTCTGCATCATTGCCTGTTGCACAGAAGTTATCTGTAATTGAAATGTAGTGCGTATGGCGGTGACGATCTCACTTAAAAGCTCTTCATCTGTCAGGATTTTTCGGCTGGTTTTCTTAAGTTCTACTTGCGCACGCACACGAACCAGAAGTTCAAATTTTTGATCAGCCGTTAACTGCGTAATCCCATCGGCCTTTAATTTTTCGATCACCAATGGCTCTATTCTGGCCGCCTCCTGAAAAGAGTCTTTCCATGAATTAAATTCTCGTTCAAGAGCAGCATCCCCTGGTTTTAAATTCATAAACTCCGTTTGGAATTTAACCCTTATCGAAATGTCGTACCATTCATTAAGGGCCGATTGTAATCCCTGCGAGTTTTTCGGAGTAATCTTAGAAAATTCGTCCATTTTTGAAAGAATAAACGTACCCAGCCCCGTCGGATTTTCAGATTTTTTGTCATTAAGCGTCCAGATTTTAACGGCGAAATTTAACAGTATCTCGCGTTGGGACGGGTCCGCAACATCCAACGCATTTCCGCCATTCGCCACTTTCAAAGCCGGATGGTTCTCCAGCAGCTCGATTGTCTTGATTAAAGATTTGACGTTTTCATCTTTTGAAAATCCGGTATTTTCGGCTGCGTTCAAACGGAGAAGGGCCAAATCCTTCAAAAGTTCCACCAAGCCGTCAGTACGGGATTCGCTCGCCTTAGGTTCTTTCATCGAAAAAAGCGACGAGCCTTCGCGCAAAACCATCATCGTATCCAGGATTTTCATGGAGCTGAAGCCACGTAACTTGACTGCATCCTTGGAATCGGCATAAACCCATTTGAAGATTGCATCTCTGGATTTCTGAAGAGATAGTCTTTCATCCGAAAAATCTTTCGCACCATAAAGTTTCAGCAGACTCTCCTTAACATCTCGGGCGGTTTTGATATTTTCTGCCGTATAACGCGAAGCTTCTGACTTGAAATCCTTAAAGTCTTGGGAAGAAGGATTTTTCAAAGCATCTTTATCCAACTTGCGGCCGATCAAAAATTCTAAGTCCGAACGAACAGACCTACCGGTTTTGACATCTGCCACTTGAGACATCTTGCGTAGCAGTTCTTTAACGCGTTTTTCGCCAGCCGTCTTGTCCTGCGGGTTCGATTTATTTTCCAAAAGCGCATCCAATGCGAAATGAAATACGAGGTTCGATTTGGAATCCGATAAAGCAAACACATCGGGTTTAAAACCAGGCTCTATCCAACTCCAATATTCATCTCCTCCCTTTTTCAGATCCCCCATAATTCTTATCAGTTCGAGCCTGTCTTCTTTGGAAAGAACCACAGCTTGGCCCTCATTAAACGAAGCTTTTGAAAGCAGAGTAAACATGTGCAGCGCTTCCAATTTGTTTCCAAATGAGACTCTCCCATTTTCAATCGTCCAATCATCACCCGTAAGAGTTTCTTTTTCGGAGAAAAGATACTTTCTGAAAGCCTCGGCATATTCCCCCATCTCCTCAAAATCCGTTCGGTCAATCGCTTTTTCAGAAAGAGAGGCTAAACGGTACACATATTCCCGATAAGCTTCGTAGTTAAAATTCAACTTATCCTGGCCTTCGGGGAACATTTTAATAATTCTCTGATGAAAATCGACAGCTCTTTCAAGCCAGGCCTTTAATTCCTCAGGTTTCATCTCTTTTCCAGAAACCATCATCCACATTTCGTAGGTCAGAGCAGGCTGACGACTGAGCTCCACATCACCCGAAGTATTTCGAATAGTTTCAAGCAGCTCCATACCCTTCAATTCATTAATGCCGATTGGTTTTCCATAAAGCGTTTCTAAAGATTTACGGTTGGATAAAATGCTAGAGAAGGCGGCCTCGGCCTTTTCCAAGCTTGAAACCTCCGCGGCTTTTGCCCAAATCAGCACAAAATTCCAATCCGCCTCTTGTGTCAAATCCAGGGATTCGCCGTACTCGGATTTCAGACGTGCTTCCAACATTGATTTCGAGCGCAAAATAGAGGAAATTAATTTTTCATCCATTCTGGAAAGGCGGATCAAAAGATCCGTATGTGTCTTCTTGGTCAAATCAACCACCCCGCCAAAAAGGTTCTTTGAAAGCTCGGGTGAGGCATCCAGATTCGCTTTTGTGCGAACCATGTCTTTTAAAAGAGTAGGCCAGTCTTTGCGATAAGATTCAAGGGTAGACGCAAGAGACATATAAACTCTCAAGAAATCATCGGAATTTTTATCCAATTCTCGTCCAGCCAAAAGAGTCTGCACATCCTGAGAGACACGTCCATAAGATTGGACAAATTCTTTGACGAACACCTCATCAAAACCCTGACCGCCAGACAAAGCTCCAATATTCTTTGAGGTCAACACGTGACGGTCTATCCATTGCACCGTCTTGCTGAAAGGGTCCGAAAAAGCCGAACGCGTATCCATATCTTTGGAGGCGGCCGCCAGCTCTTCTTTTAACTGAGTATCCCTTAAGGGTTTGATTACCCCAAAAAGACCCAAATAAGCATCAGGATTAATCGAGGCTTTTTCTTTTAATACAGAAAGCTTCACGGACCATTTTAAAAGTACGCTGAAATTATCTTCCAGAGCTTCCGTTGGTTTTGCCGCTTTTATATCCAATTTGCGACCTAAAATTGTTTCAATGCTCCCACGATAAAGCGCCATTATCGAAAGATAGCCTTCGGCTTCTTTCAACGAAATACGCTTTGAAGTCGCTAAGGATGACCAAAAACCCGCGAAATCGTCATGCTGGGAATTTTGCCAATCAAATTTTTCTCCCAACGCAAGTGAAAGAGATTCTTTTAGTCTTGCGCGATTTGAGATCTCCTCACGCACCCATGAAATTTGTTTTTCAAGCGTCGCCATTTCCCAAAAATTAAGAGCTGCTACATCGGAAGGGTCCGATAAAGAAATTTTTTTGCCGGAATGAAGGTAATCAGCTAAGTCCGTTTCATTGGCAATTCGACCCCATCGTTCCATTTTGGAAGCAACTTCGTACACGGTGGTAATCTGCGATTCAATCAAAACGCGCCAGTAGGAAACAACATCCTCCTCCACAACTCCCGGAAAATTCTTGCTGACAGATGAACGCAGCAGGGCCACTTCATCTGGCGCAAGCTCATGCTTTTTCTTCGCATTGGCGGGAAGCGATAGTTTTGCATTTTCAGAATCCAAACGAATGCGAATTTTTTCATACAATGCGCGCCGGTCGACATTATTCTCATTGGCGCCACGCAACACCGAAATAAGACGCTCTTCCGCTAGCGTTGTCACAGTTTCCAAAACGCCCATTGCGCCATGAAGATTAACGTCATACTGGGTATATGCCTCAGAAAGCTCTTTTAATTTAGACCGAATTTCACGCTGTGCCTCTTTCAAGACCTCCACGCTTTTAGCGACTTCGTTTAGACGTTTTTTTGCCGCGTCATATTCCTTGCTTCGCCGTAAATTTTCTTCCAAAACGCCGCTAATTTTTTCCGCCGCTTGAGATATTTTTAAAGTGAGGGAATTAAGATCTTCAGAAAGTTTCTGTATTTTTGAATATTCTTCTTGATCGGCTTTTTTTTGCCCATTCAATAAAACTAAAAGTTCCTCTTCTTTGACGCGTAGAGCGACGATCTGCTTCTCGAGCTCGGATATTTGCAAACCATAAGTTTGATCATAGTTTATTTTGGCTTTTGCCAAGCTATCCCTCAAAGAACTGACAATTGCGCGTAAACTTGAAACCGCATCCTGGGTTTGTTTTATATTTAGGTTCATAGAAGCGGCTGCGTTTTTTTTGGCCTGTGTCAAATTGAATGTTTGCTGGGCGGTCACCACCGAAGGCTGGGTGGTGCTTGCAATAGGCTGATTGACTTGTGCAGCAGGCACAATTTGCGTCGTCACGAATGTCGCAACTTCTGCCTTCGAAGACTGCTGAAACACCTCCGCTGCTTTCGGGGTTCTTAAATTCATTCTTGCCAGCCTAAGCCAGGAAGCTTCCTGAAAAGTTTCGGCATTATAACTCACCCCGGCCAGTATTCTGCCGCTTTGGTTTCCAAATACTGCTGAAAAACGATTAAGAAGACCGCCTTCTGGAGAATTACGGTTAAACCTCGCCACTTGGTCGTTACCGTTTAAATTTACATTCAGCGTATTGTAACGGCGGATATAATTAAACTGCCCACTGAAATCCTGCAAACTATCATGCCGGACTTCGGAGCTGATCAATCCACCCGGGATCTGCTTGGTTATTCCCAGTGATTCGACTGTGCCTGTAGTGGTGACTTGAACTCTCGGTGTTACATACATATCTTCTCTTAATTTATAATCCGACGCGCCGCTTACATCCCATTTTCCATTAGCGTAGCGGATCGTCCCGGCAAATTTACCACCCCCCAAACTAAAATCGACACCCGGATCGATTTGGTAACCTTTTCCGGAAGGATCAGAACCCCTCACAAAAAAACGGAAATTTTTGTTAGCTGCAGCAAACTCGCTCGTCATTTTTCCATCAAAATTTCTGTCTCCGAAAAAGTCAAATTGCCACTGCCCATTTTGATAATTCGCCCTAAACTTCACCCCTTCACTCACCACCGTAAATGCCAAATTGGCTCGCCTTAAATCATCTTTGCTGATGAAAGTTTTGACGCCTCCAACGGACCAAACAACCGGCTGCTGAGGATCCGCGCTGATACGAAGAGTGGCCTCGCCCGTCGTGCCATCTCCTTTATTAAAATTTCCGGAGATAGTAAAAACAGGCTTACCATTCACATCCCACGAAACTTCGATAGGCAGCTCAATTTTGGATTTGTCTTTTTGCAGCACAATAGGTTTAATAAAATTAAACGAAGTGGGAGCAACTTCTTCGGAAGCAAGAGGCGCAGAAGAAAAATCTTTGGGCAATAAGTTTATGGTTAAAGCTGTCTTGGGTGTAAAAAATTCATACCTTCCATCGCGCTTGCCAAATATATCCAAAAGCGGCTTTGATTCAGGAGAGGCTTTTGTAGTAGCTTCAATATCGGTGGTTTGCTTATTATCTAATTGAGGTAAGGATTCGATGTCACCCCCCAAATAAGACAAGCGGACTCTCAGCCAGTCATAACGCTGAAAAACCACTGGGTCCGATTTTTCAACATCAGATAATTTGGAGATTCTTTCTTTCTCTTGCGCTAATTTTTGAGCCAGGTCCACACGTTCTTTGCGCGTGTCTTCGACTCCGGAGATCAAATGGCCCGTGGCCTGGTAAACCTCTTCGTTGATCCGGTTTACCACCCGCTTATCCGCCGACAGACCCAGCTTCATATTTAAAAACGCGTTTACAAGCGCCGTAGCCTTCAGATTAGACAAAAGGACAATGCTGCGCTTTCCATCACCTTCCTTCACCACACGAAGATCCGTTTTTTTCAATTCTCTTTCAAAAAGAAGAATAAAGGCGTCAAGATCCTCGGTCGCCATATTCACTTTTCTGTCAGGATTCAACGGGTCTTTGATGCCGATGATCTCACCATAAGACCTCAGGTCTTTTAAACTATCTCTCCATTCTGTTTCCTTGTTATTTAAGAAAACTTCATAAGCGCCGGAAGTTCTTGCCGTTTTCACATCCCCGCGAAAAGTTTCGGGCAACGCATCAAAAGCGCGTTGTGCCGCTGCTTTTGCCGTAATTAACCGGTCAATAACACTCGAATCATTTCCGGATCCGGTCTGAGAGGTGATTTTAAGATATTCCTTCTCAAGAGAAAAGAAATCTCCAATTTTTAAATATATAGCATGAGCGCTATCGCGTCGGATCATTCTTTGTCTAATCTGTTCAAGAAAAGCGTAGACGCGTGCGTTCTCGGCGCGGGCTGGGCTGTTTTGAAAATCGATTCTCATAAAAAGCCCCATAGACAATATTCCGGATATATCCAAACCACCGCTCAAACCGGCCTGCATACTCACCCGCCTTTTGGCCAAAAGATCAGAAACTCTTTCCAAATAATTTATTTCTTCGTCCCCTAACGAGCGTTTCGGGCTCTGATCCACCTCGGAGCGAATGACAGAAGAAATCGATGCGGTGACAGAAGGAACGCTAACAAGGTTTTTTTGGGATTTGTTCGAATTTTCCATGAAACCAATGACAGCCGTATATTTAGAAGGAATCTGCTGTCCTTTTGCCGTCCGATTAATCTGAGAAAGAACGGCTTCGCGGTTGGAGGCATTAAAGGCCTGGGTAAGATCTTTATCTATGATGAAATCTAAATATGGGGTATTGCCAAAAATATCTTCGAGGTCATCCAAGGAAGGACTTTGACGTGTGACTAAGTCGCGTAATGCATACAAAGCTTCGAGTCTTAATTTTTCCATTTCCGTATTCATTTCGGAAATTTTCTCTTCTTCTAAGCCGGTATCCGGGATTGCACGTCGCGCCGCAACCACATCTTGGTATGTCGAAAGGATGGTGTTCACGCGATTTTTAAGCGAAGAGCGTTTATTCAGATTTTGAATTTTTTCAAGCGCCTGCTTGTGCCGTCTAAAAAATGGCTCTAAATCAGAATTAATTCTCTTAACGGCATTTTCCAAGACCGATCTGGCGTCTAATTTACGTTTTTCCCAAAGCTCAGCGGCCGCCTCATCGCCCGAACGTTTGACGTCTTCTGCTTTTTGACCAATGAGCACAACTAATTGATCTTTGATAGCGGTTAACTCGGCTATTTTTTTGGCTTTTTCGGCGCTTTGAATCAATTCATCGAATTTAACATCGCCTTTTTGCGCTTCTATAAGCTTATCAACCGCTAAACGCAGAGAAGCGTCATCTCGTGAAGCGGGAATAAGTTTTACCTGGTCTGATTTTCCCTGCGAAGAGACAACAAAATTGTAGGCGCGGATAGCCAACTCTTTTGCTTCATCCTCTTCTTTGAGCAATTGAATGATTTCGATTCGCGCCTCTTGGATATTTTTTGAGTCCAAAATACCGGCCAACGAAATCCTTTTGCGGGTTTGAATTTGTGAAAGCCTGTATTCAGAAAGATTTTGAATGGTCGTTTGCAAATTAACAGCTGTCACTTCTTGCGTCGCACCCGGTGTGGCTTGGAATTTCGAGAAAAGCGTCCCTGTCTCAGAAATCGAAAGAGAGAACCCCGAGCCCGAATAAGACAGAGCAGAAATTAACTGAAGCTTTCGATCCAAACTCTCCTGGGTTCTTTCGATGGCGAAAAACACGCGCTCTTTAAAAATGGAAAAAACTTTATTTTTTTCTTCGGGCTTGAGAAAAACCTCGGAGGTTGATATTTCCTTCAACACATTATCAGCAGTAGTTTTTATGGCGGCGGCATCAGAAAAATTCTTACCGTCAAACGTTTCGTGGATCAATTTCATTATGTTTTCAAAGGCTGATTCTTTCTTTTGCGCTCCCGTCTCCTGAGCACGGAAATTCAGAGGACTCAAAGCATCAACTCCGCTCTGCCCTTCTTTTGCTTTTCCAGATTGGATCTCAAACTCCGTTTGAAATTCATTTCCATATTTGGACATTTCTTCTTTTTTTATAGCCAGATTTTCTTTGGACATCCAAGCAGGCAACCCATTAAGCGTTTGCACGAAAATCATCCTGGCATCTTCGGTTTGCGGGGAGCTAAAAAGAACTTTGATCCGGAATTGAATCAGCGGTTGAATTGCCGCCTGTATATATACAGGGACGGATTGATAAAGCGCATAAAGCTCCTTCGCTGCATCTTCTTCCCGGATCATTTTTTTGAGTTTGTCCAATACCTCTGACTGAATTTCTTTTTCAACTTTATAAGCATCAAAAGGCAGGTCTTTTAAGACAATTGAAATCTGCTCTATGGTTGCCGAACCACGGATATCCTTCTTAACAAGCGTGAGATAGCGCTTAAAAACCTCTTTGGAGACTTCGGGTGTGTCAAAAACAGAGGGCTTACCAACCTCTTCTTTAACCGGATTTATTAGCGCGACCAAATCCTTTACGGATGACTGAGACCTTACAAGCTCAATCGCTTCATGTCTTTTTTCTTTAGGAATGAAAGCTTGGGATTGACTTAAGCGGTCCTGCTCCCTGAGAAGCATTTTTTCGTTTTCATTCAAATAGGCAGCGCTCAGTTCTAAAGCGCGCATCTCCTGTTCTCGGAGCAATGCTTCGGCGTATTGACCGCCTTTTCGCCAATTAAGAATTCTCTCTTTTGCTTCCTGGATGCGTGAATTGACTTCTAATTTCTTTTCTTTTAATTCCTGCAATCTTATTTCTATTTTTTTAGAAGCTATATTCTTCTGAATCACATCCAATGCCTTGCGCTCTTTATCCCAACTGTCGTAAAAAGCGTATTGCAGGGTGGCACTAAAGCTAAACCTACCCTGCTCCTTTGCGCCAAAAAGATTTACCCCCGCAGTATAATAAAATTGCATGCGGCCCAAAATTGAATTAGATCGCCCATTCATATTCCCCAGAACGCGCGAATCTTTTAAAAGCTGGCTTACCGGATGAATGTCATCGGCAACAAGCTTTTCAGCTAGAATTTTAAGCTCATCGGGCTTGATCACAGAACTAAGGCCAGTGACTAATTTTCTATTTTCAAGATTCAGCAAACCCGCAAGAATACTCTGAGCTTCTTTATTTTTCAGCTTAATAGCATTTATCTCGGAAGGAACAACCTTTGCAGATTCAGCCTCGGTTAAATAAAGCTCTGTCGTAGCCAAATCTAAAAATCCGGCCGCAATTTTAAGCCTCTCTTCCATCAAAGCCTGTTTCATATCATAAAAAGCACGGAAATACGCGGAAGCCTCTTCGTAACTAATTCTTTCTTTTCCGGAAATATAATCGCCTTTATGGTGCCCAAAAACTCCCACTTTCCCCGTACCTCTTAATTCAAGATTCGCATAAAAATCCAGGAAATCCCTCCAACGCTTTTCATCGCCAAGCTTCGAAGAAAGATTTTGGCTCTGTTTTTCAAATTCCGCTTTCGCTTTTTCTACTTTAGGGTTTTTGAGCACGGCTTCCATCGCTTTTTGAAAAGCAACCGAACCAAGATTCACCGTTTCGGGCGGATAAGGGTTGTCAAATAAAAAGGATTGGGCGCCGACGCGTATTTGATCGGCCATATCATTAATAGTTCCGGCTATGCCATAACCTAGTCCGGCGGCAATTTGATTTCGAACAGATGCCTCATCTTGGATTTTCGAAAGAGAAAAATCAGGCTGAATATCCTTGATCGCGTCATAAAAATTGCGGACCAAATCAGCATCCGCAAGCGCCAAAGAAGACAAAATAATATTCGAGACTTTCCGAATGGAATCTTGGGACAAACCTTGTTTGGATGCAAATTCCGCCGTCTTCTTGTCAATCAAAGCAGGCGTATATGCCGATTTGTCATTATCTATAGTTTCCAAAACATCTACTATCACGAAAATTTCTTTATCAGCTGCTGCTTGAGAATCTTTGTTTGTTTTTTTAAGGAAATTTTTGTAAAATTCGAGAGCTTTTCTGATTCCGGGATATTCGCGTGTTTTTGACTGTTCTTTTTTTGCCTCGGACAGAGACTGTGTTTGCTCTAATATTCGGCGAAGCAGGGGTTTTTGGCGCTCAAGATCTTTTTCATTTTTATAAGAATCGATGGCATCGAAAACAGAAAAATAAATTTTAACGGATTCTATATCTCCTTTTTTTTGCGCGGAAAGAATTTCTCTTGCCGTGTTTAAAAATGATCTTGAATCCCTAAGCGCTGACTCCGAAGGATTCGAGCTTTCCGAACGCTCAAGAGCCACCACCACAAGTCTGATCCTATTAATCAGCTCATCTTTCTTATCAAATGAAACTGTGTGCTCGGCATCCCAGGCGGCGATTAAAAGTTGGAACTGCAAATCCAAATTTGCTGAAGGCTTTTGAGCCAACCGCTCCTTAACTCTGCTTATTTTTGAAAAAATAGAATTATCTTGAGACCTCGCCCAGCCCACGTTAAAACCTTTATTCTTTAGAAAATTTATCGTAAAGGTCTCTTTTAAATTAACGTCTCCACCTGGGATATCCGATTCCTCAATTTTTAAAACAGAGAGACGTTCTTGATGGACGCGTGCCAGACGCAACAATGTATCTTTTAAAGAAGCGGCGATTTGAATACGAAGTTCTTTTCGTAAGTTTTGCCATGCTCCCGTCTGAGCATCTTTTTCAAACAGAACCACCTGCGCGGCAGCAGCTGACATATTTTTATAAAAAACTCCTTCTTTCGGATCATCCATCGCTTCCAGCATGGACAATTTTTTAACGGCATCTGTTTCTTCGGAGGCCTTTTGGAGCTCTTTCAAAGCATTTGTCATCGGTACGAAAGCCGACTCAACCACAGACCGTATATCGTTGTATTCTTTTTTCTTTTTGACTATTTCATCCGGAGTTAAATTCTCCCCCATAAGGTACTGATTTAATATATGGGCTAGTGTTTCAGTTTTTCCCTGAAGGGCAAGGCCCATATTTTTCTCGTAAGCCAGGTTAGAGGTGTTATAAATTTCTTCATGGAAATCAGCCCATTGACGGGCGGTTACCCGTGTTTCCCCTCCGTTGCGGCGGATATAAAGACGTACGGCTATAAATTGAAGTATCCGGTTAGATGAGAGCTCTTTTCTTATTTCTTCCCGACTCATTTCTTTTTTGGCAATTTTTGAAAAAATAGAAGTTATGGTTTTTTCTTTGTCTTCAATGGGCAGCTGATTGTCGAATTCACGCGCAAGTATAGCCGCCTCTTTATCGACCTGATTTTTATCCGTAACTAATTTGATCAAAGTATCAGGCAGTACTTGGTAGCGGTCGCTGGCGCCCGACGTATTTTCAGTTTCACCAATAACGTTGATTCCATAAAATAAATTTGAAATTTCAAAATTGTATACAGAGGGATTCTTTTTAAGAGAAGGATTCAATGCCGGTTCTGAAATCTGAAGAAAACTTTTTACACGCTCCGCCTGGAAAAAAATATTCTTTTCTCTGTTCTCATCATCTTTGAACGAAGTAGTCGCAGCTACCGGGTTAGCCGTTTTTTGCGTTTCCACTCTGACAGGTTTTGATGAAACGGGTGGAGGTCCGCCCGATCCGCCCACATCATTTGACGGTCCGGGTAAACCACTCTGAATGCCTAATTTAAGCAAATCATCCGTTTTGCTCGTCTTTTGCGCCACTTCAGGCTGAACAAAAGGAATCTGCGCAGGAATCTGTGCCAGTTTCTCTTCTTTGGTTTCCTTCGCCGTTTGTTTTTTAACCCCTTGATTATTTGCCTGCCGCTGAGCTTGAACAGATTTTACCTCATTCATAATTTTTCCGAAATTAGCAGCCAACGCATCAATTCCCTGTCTGTGTGATAGAGGTAAATTTTTTTCGAGTTCGTCCAGCTGCTTCAATTGCTCATTTAACTTTTCCCTTTTTTCCGAATTTTGTAGACTGTTAATAACCATCTGCATCTTCTGATTTTGATAATAATTATTGGGGGTGCCTAATGGCCCAACCCCCGCTGGCAGGCTCATAAATATCCCAAATGAAGCTTGTGCCGCTTCTCTGCCAGCCGCTCCAAGTCTTTTGAAATAAATAGTAACGATTAAATACGTCAGAAATCCGACCATGAACGCCAAAATGGCAGCAAAAAGAATAGGCGCGACAGAAGTTGTCAAAATACCGACACCTGACGCAAAAAATGTTTTTGACACATAAACTCCTAAAGATGCCAAGGCAGCGGTTCCCATAAAAACAGACCGAATATTCAAAAGAGTATTTTGAAAAAACGTGTTAAAGAATCCCTGGCTAGCTAATAAAAATAAACTCTTAAAAGAATTTATTTTTACTTTATTCGACGTGAGAGAACCGTGAGCTGTTTCTGAAATTTTCCGACTGATAACAAAACTGGATACTACAGAAGCGATAGCGCTGATGGCCAAAGGAATGGTGCTCGCCAGCATCAGGATGCTGGCGCCCATACCCGCCGTGCCAACAACAACAGCAAGACCAAAAAGAAACACAAAACCTACTACGCCAGCGGCAATTCCACCCAGCACCAGTCTTTTATTGACTATTTGAGCCGGTTTTTCAATTTTTCCTTGAGACTTGCCTGTAAAAAACGCCTTAAAAATATCCCACTTGGAAACACTCTCATTTTTATTTAAAATTTCTCCCAAAATATCCAACTTCTGCAATCTGTGTCCACCCAAAAATATGACTGAAATTATCAAGGCTCCGATTAGAAGAAGCGGCAGACTGGGAGCTGCCTGCAATAGAAAAATCCCTGCCGCCAATGCCACGACCGTCAACTTCATTGCATTCGAAAAACGTTTTAAAATTGTTGGCGGATTTGTAGGTGCATCTTTTAAAGTGGAACGATTTATGACCACATAAAGAAAAGCAGCTAAAAGACCCGCAACCGCAGAGATGGCAGCCAAGGGAAATAAAGGCAGCACCATTCCGGCAAGCGTTATTGTTGTCATTTTGAAAGTGATCCCCGTCAACAGTGTCCCCATTGCCATCATCGGAGCGATACCTGCAAGCATCATCAGGACAGTGTTCACAGAAAATTTTGTAAGAATTTTTGCTTTGTCGAAAAATAACCCTTCAAATTGGACACCTTTAAAAATTTGCTTGGTGATTATTTGAGATTCTTCCACTCCGGAAATTTTTTGTATGGATGGTTTGATATAAAGCATGAGAATGAGGGCAGAAATAAGAATAAGGCCTATAGTAAACGGCGCTAACGAACCCATAAGAGCGATGAGCGAAGATGAACCGGTCGTTAACACGCCCACAATTTTAATCTTATACAACAAAGAGCCCAACCCAACTATCAAACCTCCGGCCATAAGTCTTTCGGCATTTTTTTTCAGAAAAGATAAAACGCTGGATTTCTTTTTTGTTTCAACCAAACCCTGCAAAACATCGCTTTCATATTGCTCTTCCAAAAGGTTAAGACCAAAAGTAACCGCCAATGCCTGATCTTTTTTTAGATTATCTGTTTTTCGCTTGTAAACCTGATCCAAACTGACAATTTCTTCGACTTGGTTTTGGATATTAGACAACTGCACTCCAAATTCCAGCTGTTGAAGAATTTTGGACAATTGAGAACGTTTTCGTTCGGATTCAGTTAGAAATTCGGCTACCGCGGATTCGATCTTTGAAAGAATAAGATTTTTGATAGTATCGAGAATAATATTTTCAACGGCCTTTGCTTTGTTGCCGACCGCAGAGCTCAGAACGAGATTAAATTCATCATCTGAGATTTTAGCTCTTGCCAAAAAAACCCTTAACTTGGTTTCATCAGAGGCTAGCATTCCGGCTTTCTGCCTAATCTTCAAAAAAATTCCCGGGGCGGCCGTCTCCAAATAAGAATTAAAGTTTCTCAGCACGCCTTCACTCACTTTCAAAAGCCGCTTCGCTCTCTCGTTCACCTGTTCGTTATAACGATTTTGTGTTTTACTCGTGTAAATAAATGCATTTTCGATCAAAAGCCGGAAACCTCGCAAAAGCCCCTTCAATTCCTCCTGTTTATCTTTCGATAAAGCATCCCCCGTAATATCATTTTGGGTCACAAATCGCGCAATTACGGAAATTGCTTCCTGTAGCTGCTGTCCGTACTTATTAAACACGGCGTCTTCCATCGAAAAAAATGATTCCCAAACGCCAGGCATTCCTTTTCTGGCTACGCGTCCCATAAACTGCTCTTCCGACGCCTGAAATTCATCCAGGTATGTAGAAATGGCGTAAAGACCTCTCTTTAAAATACTAGCATTTTCATCCCGCAAGGCTTCATTGAGTTTGATGTCCATGGCGCGATCCACAATGCCGGTCACAATAGTAATCTTTCCGGACGTGCCAGCGGAATCTACAATTTGATCAAAATTTTTATTAGGGTCCGTAAACGTTTCGGCATTAATAATATTGATATCTTTTACGTCGGCGATACCTCTACGAATCAATTCATCTCTGAGCCAATAAGCATCATATTTCTGTCTCTGGCCGGATTCTTTACCGGTTATCTCAACCTTTACAAGCGTGGAACCGCCCTCATTTTTAACCTGCTCAATCCGCTTAATGGAAGCTTCCATTGATTTATCTTTTGTGAGAAAACCATTCGGCGTTCTTTCAGTTCTCGTAGATTCAGCGCTTCCGGGAGAAGCCGTTTCTTTCTCATAGACTTCCTTATGAAACCTTTCGTCACCCGTACCCGTGGCTCCGGTCCAACCTTCTGAACTTTTTAAGTATGAATAAATATTAGTAGAAATTGTTGTGTAGGTTTCCCGGGTAATTTGGATCTCCGAAAAATTCTGCATGGCTTCAATAGCTTGATGTATACCGCCTCCCGCCACCATTCCTTCAGCTTCTTTCTTATTATCAATCAAAATAATTTTTCTTTTGCCGGATACCGTCTTATCATTAAACCTGTCGCCTTCCCGATAAAAATAATGCACCTGAAGCGCGGTTTCCACATACTCTTGCCATATATTCTCGGCTAAACCCTTTATTTCGGGCGATTCACTGTTTAATAAAACATCCAAAACGCTTTTAATTTCTTTTGGTTTAATAATGGTAATACTTTCACCTTTTTGTTCGGCTCTATACCATTTATCTTTTTGTGCCATCACCGTATCTTTGACAAAACTATCTATCAAGACTCTCAAATGACTTCTTAAATTAGCAGCTTCCAATTCCCTTTCTCCGGAAATAACAAAAGGAGTTCCCAACCGGCCTTTGGTGATACTGTCAACTTCATCTAAAATGTCGAAATGACCACGGCCAGCCATATACCTTACGGATAAATCCGTGCTAGGCAAAAGCTCCGTATTGGAACGATGAACAAAACTGTCGATTTCTCCAACGATTACTTCCGCCTCGGCATAAACCTCATCCACATCTTGTAAGGGCTTGGCTTCATCGATAATATATTCGCCGTCTTTAAGCACGGCTAAATACCCCACATCTACACCGTCTTTCTTCGCAACCACGCCCACCTTAATCCCAGCTGCACCCAAATGCTTGGCGGCCGCTGAAGCATCTTCGAACAGCTTGTTCAAAGGCACAGAAATCAAAACAAGAGATTGCGTTCCAGAAATTTTAGCTTTTGCTCGCGCCATCAATACACGAACATAAGCGGTCGCTTGAATAGCAAATGTTTTTCCGGCTCCCGTTTTTAACTCCAAAATCTTTTCTTCAAAAGCCATTGCTTTTGCGCCTTCGCGTTGGACGACAAAACGGTCAATTTCAAAACCTTGGACTTTTTCTTTAAGAATGCGCTCAAAAGCGCTTATAGACGTATCAATCGTTTCTCCAGTCTTATCTGCCATTCCAAATTTTTTAACCAATTCCTTGGCCTCATCCACAAAACTCAACCTCGCCCCATTAGTCGCAAACTGCATAGCTCCTTCACGTGGCGCAATAATCGTCCAGGTTTGATTCAATACCTGCGCGGCCTCTTGAACAAGTGCGGCGGCTTTTTCCCGAACGCGCGCGCTGAGCGGCGCCGAAGGTCCGAGAGGTTCTTGAAACGGTTTTCCGGCTTCCCTTGCTTTGAGTCCGGATACGGACCTCACATAGGACCAAAGCCTTAATAAAAGAGCCATCGGCGCTTTTCTGGCAATCTCAGCTCTTCGTTTCAGCTCCTCTTTAGAAATTTCAATAATCATCGCGGGCTTCTGCGCGGCTGCAACCGCAATAGCCGCAGGCTCGACAGTTCTGAGAGGACTTTTCTCGATGCTCTCCTCAAGCAAGCTTCTGATTTGCTCGGGCGTTAAAATCATATTTTTTGTTCTGGCCGCGGCTTCAATATGCTCAATGCTTAATTTATTCGGCCCGGCTTTTTTGAGTGCCTCGGATAAAATTATCTGCCTGTCTTTTACGGAAAGACTATCCTCTTTCGCGGCGTCAATGTTTGATTGGGTTTTTTCAACTTCACTGGTAATTTCCTTGAGAGCGGCTCTAAGATGACCCAGCTTTTCTTCCTGAAGATTCAAATTACTAATAAGAAGTTCGCTGCTTGGCACATCTTTCATGGACACACTGACAATTTCCCCGGCTTTAGTAGTGTAGACAACAATCACTTTGGTCATTTTCCCAAAATTAATCCTGACCTCATAACCATCTTCTATTTTTCTCGCGCTGACTTCGTTCTTAAACCACCCTTCAACGGTTTCCGGCGAATAAAGATTTTTGCCCACATCATAAGCTTTTCTGTAATTTTCCATTAAACGGGCCTTCACATCTTCCGTGAGAGTCGCGGAACCCGTGGCCAAACGCGCGACAACAGCAACCACAGCCAGGGCTTCTGCGGCGCGATTAAGACTTTCGTCTGGATCTAAATTAGGATTAAAAAATTGCGCAGCCGCCAAATAAAAATCCGAATCCTGAAACTGCTCTTCGTATTCCTTCGGCTTTTGAGTCAAAATCGCGATGTAAGGACGGTCCGGGGATTTGTCGTCAAACTTGGGCATCACCACCAAATAAGAAAGCTTTTCCTCATCCATGAGCTTAGAAATGCCCTCCGAGTGAAAACCTCCGGTCACAAGAGCCGCCAAATGCACGCCTTCGTCCTTCATGCGCTTAAGCGTGTTATCCATGAGCACCTTGTTACGCGCTTCCGCCAGACGATAAAATTCTTTGGCGCTGGGAACCAATTTTTTAAGAAGCGCGAAATGAATCCTGTCGCCGACCGTCACGCGGTATTTCATGGAAATGCTTTCCAGCTCATTTTGAATCGCGTCGATTTCGCAGGAAGAAGAATTCTTAACGAAAAATTCGTAGTCTTTATCCGTCAGTGTCGTATCCAAAAGCGCGGATAGAATTTTTGCGCAATGCACGACGGAGGCCAGCTGGCGCTCGTCTTCATTCTTGAAAAATTTCTCCCTTAACTCGTTTTCAAAATTTTCCACTTCGTCAAAAATAGAGATCAAATCAATATCTTCATACAAAACCACGTAGCGGGAATAAAGAATAATGTTCGCGTATTCCATCGGGTTGAGTCCCACGCCCTGAGAAACTTGACTCAGAAAATAATGAAACGCGGCGGGCGTGATTTTGTTTTGTTTGAATTGAAGGGATTGAAGAATAAGTTTTTCAAGCTCGGGTTTCGGAAGCTTGTGGCCCAGCTCTTCGATCAGGGCATCCCGCTCAACCTGCGCCTTTTTAAAATCGATCTCTTTTTCCAGCTCCACCGTATCCGCCAGTTTTTTGAGATTCGGGTACTTCGTGTAATCCACGCCTTTTTCATGGGCAAATTTGCTGAACATTTCCCAGTATTGGGTAAATTTGATTTCCCCATTCTTCTGCAGGAGCCTGTGGCTTGTCAGCTGCATCAGCTCTTCCGAGTAAACACGGGTTTCAAGCTCGGACAGGATTTTTTTCAACTCTTTCAGCTCGGCGCGAATCTTTAACTTGTTCTCAACAAGAAATTGAAATACTTCCAGGTTGCTCTTGTAAAGATCAGGATCATCCACGCCGTACAGTTTCACCGGCTCCTTGGAAATCATGGAATAAAATTCACCGGCTGAAATTTTGCCTTCCTTCAAAAGATAGCGACCTGTTTTCTCGCGCACCTCTTGAATCGGAAAACTCGACACAAGCGAAGTATCGACCTCGCTGGTAGCACCTTCCACCGCGATGAGGTTTAGATTGTAGTTGCGAACAAGGTTATCCAGAATATTGGCGATACTTTCCTGCGCGCCCAGTTTGGAGTGGGCGTCCTGAATATTGATAATGACGTCTTCAGAATTTTTTGCCACGACCTTGCGTGTCATTCCCGAATCCGAAGGAATGGTGATCTTGTTTAAAAAATTATTTGAAGTGACGGGAGCTTCTGACGATTTGTTTTGGGAAACTTGCGACCACGCCGGCGTTCCGCCTTGCGCGGAAGCCAAATCCTGAAATAGAAAAGCGACGATGATAGTTAAAGAAAGCGCCCGAATCCCAAAAGAAAATCGGGAACGAAATTTTTTTTCTTCTATCATTTCATCGATCATCGGATTCTGATTCATTTTCACCTATTTCGACTTTGCTTTTGAAAATTATATTTAAATGTATTTAATATCAAAAACACAAAGTACTGAGAAAATAAGGGGGAACAGTTTTTTATCTGGTTTCCTCTATATATAATTATACTGAATGAGCTATTTGATTTCAAGCTTTTTTTGAAGATTAGAACACCCTTAACTCATTTAAACAACTAATGTTATATGTGCTTATAAAAAGTTTATGTAATAAATATATGTTCTTTTAACACTTTTTAATGTTTTTAAACATTAGCAACTACATAGACTTGGGTGATGGAGGGTTATTCTGGGCTTTAGGAGGAGTCGGAAAGTGTATTTTTGAAAGGTTTTTTTTGAAAAAAACGAGCAAATCCCCTCTTTGAACAAATTGAATTGATTCTACAAAAATCAAATAGAACGCGGGCGTAACCATCAGCGTCAAAATGGTTGAACTGGCCACACCGCCAATAACCGTCATAGCCAAAGGTGACCATAAATTCGCGCCTTCCGACCGGTCAATGGCCATAGGAACGAGCCCAAGCACGGTGGTCGTCATCGTCATCAAAATAGGCCTTAATCGGTCGCGATTGGCCAGCACCGCCGCCCGAATATTCGACTTTTTCTCATTCTGGACATAGTAATTGATGCGATCCATGAGCATGATAGAGTGGTTGACGACAATTCCTCCGAGCATCATCATTCCCAGCATGGCGCCGACACCAATTGATTTGGGGCCCAGATAAAGCGCTATCACCGCACCCACTAACGCCAACGGCACGGCTACCATAATCAACAGCGGTTGATAAAATGATTCAAACAGAGACGCCAGAATCAAATACACCAACACCAAAACCGATAAAATCATGATTCGAATCTGCTTGTTGGTCTCAACCAGCGTCGGGTAGTCACCGCCAACCCGGTAAAAATAGTCTTCTGGGAACGGGATGTCTTTTAAGCTTTTTTGCAGCTTTTCGACGACCTTCCCCAAAGGCACTTTTCCGATATTGGCGCTTACCTGAATCATGCGATTCTTATCTTTTCGCCAAATTTCGCTGGGACCCAAACCAAACTTGAAATCCGTGACTTGATCCAGCAAAACAAAGTCTCCTGTTTTTGTCGTAAGTATAAGATTATGAAGGTCTTTGAACGTTTTTCGATACTTCTCATCAAGCCTGGAAATGGTTTCCACTTCCCGTCCCTCCGTGTGGTAAACCGTAGCCCTGAAACCGCGCATCTGGCCATGTATTTGATTTCCCGTGTCTGACACGGTTAAATCATGAAGGCCGGCCTGTTTTTTATTGATAATTAATTGCATTTCAGGACGGCCTTCTCTCATACGGATTTTGGTGTCCGAGAGACCCTTGATGCTTTCCATGCGATTGGCCATGGCAATCGCCAGCTCTCTTAATTTTTCATAGCTGAAGCCAAACACTTCCAAAATCACTTCCTTGGTTCCCACCTGCTCTTCTTTTTGGAAATACACGAAAGCGGGCTCCATTTTATTCGTTTCCGCGCGAATCGCGTCAATCACTTCATCGGTGGTTCGCTTGCGCTGAGAAGCCTCCACAAGCTCCACATAAACCTTGGAAGACCAAGGCTCGATACGGGAAGTAACGGTTTTTACTTCCGGAATTTGGCGGATAAACGTTTCTATTTTCTTCACGATTTTGTCGGAAATATCCAGCTTGGCGCCTGTAGGCAGCTCCACAAATGCCGTAAATTTGTTTTGCTCCGTGCTTCCTAAATATTCAATACCAAGCCTTGAAAGAAAAAACATGGAAACCGCCAAGATCACGGCGCAGGCCAGCAAAACCCACCTCCGGTGACGAATAGACAAAAATAGAAATCTTCTTTCGAATTCGGAAAACTTTTTTATCCATGAACTGTGTTCTTCCGCCTTTTCAATCTCCATAGAATCCACAAAGTAAGGCCTTGAACACATCATCGGCACCACGGTAACGGCGCAGGCCAGCGACACCAAAAGAGACACCACGATCGTGATGGCCATCCCTGAATAAAGTTTCTGAAGTTGTTGTCCTGAAAAGACTAACGGCAAAAATACAACGACGGTGGCAATGGTAGACGCGACAATGGCCATAAACATCTCGCTTGAGCCATTCACGGCTGACGGGATAATCTCATACCCTCGCTCCCGTTTTTTCAGAATATTCTCAAACACCACAATCGAATTATCGACAAGCATGCCCACGCCCAATGCCAAACCGAAAAGAGTCATGACATTGATGGTCAAACCGCTGTTTCTCATGAAAATAAAAGTGCCGATAACCGAAACGGGAATAGGGATCGTCACAATAATAATGGAGCGGAATTTTCTTTTGATAAAAAGGGTGGCAACCAAACAAAAAAACAAAATATAAAGCGGTGGACCTTTTAAAAATAACGTGGTCACGATCAATGACAGCACCAGTGCGAGTCCCCACTTGGGGAGCTTGAACAAAAATAAAAAGAAAACCAAAATAATCAGCACCACTCCCTGCATCAACGATTCCCGTAAATTATCAATGGCTTTCTTGATAAATACCGCTTGATTGGAAGTCACGACAAGCCGGATGTCCTTCGGTAATTTTTTTTGGATTTCATCCACCGCGGCGGCTACGTCCTGCGCGACGCCGATGGTGTTTTTGGTGCTTTCTTTCTGAATGTAAATCGTGACCACCGGCTTAACGTCCAATCGCGAGTATTCATTCGGGTCGAGATAGGAATCTTTGACGGTGGCCACATCTTTCACGCGGATCACGTTTCCTTCCGGCATTCTTCGAACCACCATGTTTTGAATC
>JAHFFM010000111.1 GCA_023247935.1 Candidatus Omnitrophota bacterium
TTTCCCGTGTATTCATCCACTGAAATGATCGCGCCGCAAAGTTTCACGTCGTTTTTAGCCACTTCTTTGCGGACATTCACTTGCGTCAAAAATCTTTGAAGAATGAGTTCTTTTTCAGCACCGATTATGGAATCGTAAGGACCCGTCATCCCCAAATCAGTTAAACAGGCCGTGCCTTTGGCCGTCACCCGCTCATCCGCGGTTTGCACATGCGTGTGCGTGCCGACTACGGCTGAAACGCGGCCATCTAAATACCAGGATATTCCCACTTTTTCGCTGGTGGCCTCTGCATGCATGTCGACTAGGATGATTTTCGCGTCTTGTTTTTTTACCTTCTCGATTTCCTGGTCCACCGTTAAAAAGGGCGAATCAAAATGATAACGCATGAACACCTGGCCCGCGACGTGAATAACTCCGATTTTATGGCCTTTACATTCCACGACACAAGAGCCGCTGCCGGGAAGGATTTTAGGAAAATTGGCTGGCCTCAGCACCCGCGCTTCTTTTTTAAAAAATTCTTCGATGTCCTTTTTCTTGTCAAATGCGTGGTCGCCGCAGGTAAGCACATCGCAGCCTGCATTAAAAAGCTCTTTCGCGATTTTTTCGGTGATGCCGGAGCCGTCGGCGGCATTTTCGGCGTTACACACCACAAAATCCACTTCCCCGGACTTTTTCATGTTGTTAACAAAAATTTCAATAACTTTTCTTCCCGGCTCTCCGTAAGTGTCACCTATCGCTAAAATTTTAATCATGACTATTTCGCGACATCTTCCACTCGGCTTTCCCGGATAATCACCACTTTAATTTGCCCGGGATAATCCAGGTCCGCTTCAATTTTTTTGGATATTTCTCTGGCGAGGGCTCCCATGCAATCTTCGGGCACGCGGTCCGGCTTCACAATCACGCGCACTTCCCGGCCGCCCTGAATCACATATGATTTTTCAACCCCGGAATGCTTATCCGCGATCTCTTCCAGATGCGTCACGCGTTTCAAATAATTTTCAATGCTCTCGCGTCTTGCGCCCGGCCTTGCGGCGCTGATTGAATCAGCGCCCTGCACCAGCATCGGCCAAACAGATTTCATTTCAATGTCTTCATGATGCGCTTCCACGCCATGCACCACATCCGGATGTTCACCATAACGCCGGCAAAATTCTCCACCCACCAGCGCATGAGGTCCTTCCACGTCAGCGGAAACGGCTTTTCCAATATCATGCAAAAGACCCGCGCGGCGCGCGAGCACAGGGTCCAAACCCATTTCACTGGCAATGGCGCCCATCATATGCGCCACTTCAATCGAATGATTCAACACGTTCTGCCCGTAACTGGTTCTATAACGCAAACGGCCCAATAATTTCACAAGCTCCGGATGCATGTTGGTCAGATTGCTCTCAAGCAGAGCTTTCTCTCCAGCTTCTTTCAAAATGGCTTCCATGCCGCGCTTTGTTTTTTGCACCACTTCTTCAATGCGCGCAGGCTGAATACGGCCGTCCTGAATCAACTCTTCCATGGAAAGTCTCGCTATTTCACGGCGCACGCCGTCAAAAGAAGACAGCGAGACCACTTGCGGCGTTTCATCGATGATTAAATCCACGCCGGTTACGGTTTCAAATGTTTTAATGTTGCGGCCGTCTTTTCCAATAATGCGGCCTTTCATTTCCTCATTTGGCAAATGAACCGTGGTCATAGTGGATTCCGTGGTGTAATACGCCGCATTTCGCATAATAGCGAGACTGATCAAGCGATTTGCTTTGTTATCCGCGGCTTCCTTGGCTTCTTTTTCGATTTGCTCAATCAGCCGACCCGTATCCGAACGGAGTTCAACTTCCATCCGTTTTAAAAATTGGGTTTTTGCCTCTTCGGCGTCAAGTTTGGAAATTTTTTGGAGGAGGTCGCGTTCCTGGGCGATCATTTTGTCGAGTGAGGCCTCATGTTCCAACAAGGCTTTTTCTTTTTGAACCGATTCCTGCAGTTTGTATAACGCTTCCTGTTCCCGTTTTTCGGCGGAATCCAGGCGATTCTCAATCGTGTCTTCGCGATGGCGCAAGACTTTTTCCAGATTCTCCAAATCTCTTTTTTTCTGCGCGATTTGGTCTTCGAAATCGCTTTGAACCTTGGAAATCATTTGCTTGGATTCACGGTCCGAGCGCTTCAACGTGTCTTCGGATTCGCGTTTGGCCGTGACTAAAATTTCCCTGGCCTTGGATTCGGCCGTGCGTATCAAACGTTCGGCAAAACGTTTTCGCATGAAATAACCGATACCAAAAGCCGCGGCAAACAAAACAGCGCCGCCTAAAACAAAAATAAAAATCGTATTTGCATCCATATTAGAATTGAGGGTGTGTTGTGAGTTGTGAGTAGTGAGGCGTGGATGAGGGTGGGTAATTATTATTACTTTTACTCATCCTCACCCCCGACTCACTACTCACAACTCATCCCCATCCTTATTAATTATCAGTTATCACTTCATCCATTAATTGGTCATGATCTTCACATGGAACTTCAGGAAATATCTGGAAGGAAAAAGCCAAAGCCACTTTGAAAACCTTAGAAGGAATATTCGCCAAAAAACGGTCATAGAATCCGGCGCCGCGGCCTAATCGTCTTTTAAAAGCGTCAAAAGCCAATCCCGGCACAATCACGCATTCCACTTCGCCCAAGGAAGCGGTTTTCGCTTTCCGGGGGTCCGGCTCCAAAATCCCCAACGCACCCGGCGCCAAATCTCCGCGAACATCCTTTATTTCAAAGAATTTTAGTTCTTTATTTTCCAGATTAATCCGAGGCACAAGCACCCGCTTTCCCAACACGATCGCTTTTTCGATCATGGGAACCGTATGCACTTCTGTGTCGGTTCCGACATAAAAGCATACGGTACGAGCTATTCTAAAGGCATCCAACCCGAAAAGTTTTTCCTGAATCCGCAGGCTTTTTTGAACCCGCTCTTCAGGGCTTAAAGCCTGAAGCCTTAATGTTGCTTCCCGCCTTAAGCTTTTCTTGGTTTTCACGCCAGACTTGTACCTCTTAACCCATTTAAAATAAATGAGTTATAAAATTATTGAGCTTTCAACTTAAAAAATATTATAACATGTTAAGGCGGTATTTTACCACCCCTTCTGCTTTAATTTTTCCCAGGCTTTTTTGCTGCGGGAAGGCATGGCTTTTTGAAAAAAAGCGTTCATTTGCTCTAAAAAATGGAGCTTATCTTTGGCGGGAAGAGCTCGGTAAATTTTCAACTCGTTGAGATCGTATTCATTCTTATTGATAGTTTTTTTAATCATTTTTGTATTTTCTGAAGTTCGATCAACGCCCGAATATCTATTTGGTCTCTATGTCTTCCGGCTATGCGTTTCAACTGGATTAAGTCAGAAATAGAAGCAACCGGTACTTTTATATGCCCCACAGGAATCACTTTCTTATTTTTATAAGACCGCTCGAAATCAATGTAATTCTCCACCATTACGTCAATATGCTCGATTTCCTTTTTTGGATTGTACACGGAAAACACTTTCATTCCTTTCTCTTTAATCCAGGATTGACGCATTTTGGGATCGCGGAAGGAATCCAACGCGACAGGAAGCCTTGGCTTCCATTGCAAACGCTTGATCATCTCAACAAATTTTTTCACGTTGGTGGCATCCAATGAAATTAAAATATCCAGATCGCCTGTAGCCCTGGGGAATCCATGCAAATTAACGGCAACACCGCCTATCAACAGATATTTTATTTTAGCAATACTCAGTTCTTCCAATATTTTTTCAAAAAACAATTTTTATAACTCCTCATCTACCAGACGCTAATTAAACCCAAATATCGCAAAAACAAATGGACATTGCGCATCATACAGACCTCTTATACACAAATAAAGTGTACACCATTTTCGTGTAATTTTAGACGTTTTTAAGCCACGCGGGCACCGCCGCCAGCCCGGGTCCAGCTGCAAAGTAAACCCTGCGAAATGGGACAAACTAGATATGAAAAGTCGATGAGGAGGCCACTGACTTGCCCTTTTTGAGGCGCCTGGCTTCGTCCATAAGCTCCTTTAAAGTGAGCTTGGAAAGCCCCTTTTCAATGGAGGAAGCGAACTTTTGCCAAAAAATGACGTTGGCGGCGGAAATCTCATCACCGTCCTGAGAAACCTGGTTTTTTTCAAAGAAAGACTTGGATTCAAGGGCATAAAAAAGCCTTTCCAGGTTGATTTCCGAAGGCTTTTCGGACAAAACATAGCCGCCCTGAGGGCCGCGAACGCTCCGGACAAGCCCCTTTTTCTTGAGTGCGTTTAAAATTTGCTCAAGGTAAGGCACGGAAATATTCTCCTTCTTGGCGATATGAGAAACCGACATGGACCCTTCGCCATAGCGGCTTGCCAAAACGAGAATCGCCTTCAAACCGTAAAGCGTACGTGTTGAAAATTTCACTGGTTAATCACTGCGCCTGGGTTACCCGGACTTTTACGGTATTGATTTCATTCTTCAGTTCTTCGAGCATTTGAATAATCTTATCCTGCTTCGCTGAAATCTCTTTCAAAGAATCTGCTTCAGCAAAAACGGGCTTTATAAAAAATGATCCTGACAACGCGAGAGCGAAAGCTAAAAAAGCGATCTTTTTCATTCAACTGCCTCCTTTTTTGTTCTTTTCCCAATTCCAAATATGAGAGTCAACGCGGATAAAACCCAAAAAAAAGACCCAAAACCGACGGCGATGGCGTATTTTTCGAAAGGATAAGGCACCAGCTGAACGCGAAAATAATTTTCCGTCAGCCGGTAGCCCGCGTAAAAACCTGCGCCGGGAAGAAGAACGAATAAAAGAAAACTAGAGAGCGCTTTCACCGGTCACAGGTTCGACTTTAACGCCGCGTGACTCGAGATACTTGATCCCTTTTTCCAAATCCTTTTCATCGCCCTCAAGCTCAAGCGTCATCTCGCCTACGGTTTCAGTTACGCGCGCCTTCCGGATATTGGGCATGATCTCAAACTTTTTAGCCATGGTGAAAACGACGGGCTCTTTGATGAGATCCTGAGGAAATACCAGCGTCACGCGCGTTTTGGATTGAGAAGATCCACCCGCGATGGCCGGAATAATCGAAACGTCATCACCCGCTTTCAAAGCCGTTTGCTGGCCTTGCAAAAAACGGATATCTTCCTCATTTACGTACACATTCACAAAACGGCGCAATTTGCCTTCCGCGTCGCAAAGCCTTTCTTTGATGCCGGGATACTGCTTTTCAAGCCCCGACAAAAGCGCGTCCACATCTTGAGCTTCACATTGAACTTCAGCCTGATTGTTCGTAAGTTTCTGCAATGGGGTTGGAATTCTGACTTTAACTGACATATTTTTTCTCCTCAAAGAGTCATTTTATCTGCCATACATCTTGGTTTATTTTAACTTCACCCTTCAAGGCTTTTTCAAAAGAATCCACGCTGGGCTTGATCCGATAGGGCTTGCCGATATGGTCGCTGATGGCTTCCTGTGTTTTTAAACCATTGCCGGTGATGCAAATCACGCAACTTTCATTTTTACGGATGACTCCGTTTTCAATTAATTTTTTAGCGGAGGCAACGGTGACGCCGCCGGCTGTTTCCGTAAAAATACCCTCGGTGCGAGCCAACAACTTTATTCCCTCCACGATTTCCTGATCCGTCACCCATTCGCCCGAACCTTTACTTTCCTTGATCACGTCGAGCGCGTAGATGCCATCCGCGGGATTACCGATTGCCAAAGATTTGGCAATGGTGCTGGGTTTCACGGGTTTGATGATTTCACTTTTTTCTTTCATGGCCGTAACAACCGGAGAACAACCGGCCGCCTGCGCGGCATACATTTTAGTGTCTACAGAATCAATGAGGCCTAACTTCTTGAATTCGTTGAACGCTTTCCAAATTTTGGTCAGAAGCGAACCGCTGGCAACCGGCACCACCACGTGTTGAGGCGTTCTCCAGCCGAGCTGCTCTATAATTTCGTAGCCATAAGTTTTGGAACCTTCCGCATAATAAGGACGGAGATTGACGTTCACAAAAGCCCAGTGGTAACGGGCCGCAATTTCCGCGCAAAGCCTGTTCACGTCGTCATAATTTCCTTCCACCGCGACAAGATTCGGTGCATACGTCAAAGAGCCGATGACTTTTCCTGATTCCAAATCCGCGGGAATAAAGATAAAGCGATTCAATCCCGCCCAAGCCGCCTGCGCGCTCACGGAGCCAGCCAAATTGCCCGTAGAAGCGCAAGCCACGGTTTTAAAACCTAATTCCTTGGCCCGCGTCAAAGCCACGGCCACGACGCGGTCTTTAAAAGAAAGGGTGGGATGGCAAACGGAATCGTCCTTGATATAAAGCTCTTTCATGCCAAACTCACGGGCAAGGTTGTCCGCCTTAAAAAGTGGGGTCAGGCCGGCATGAAAACCCACGGTCGGCTCATACTCGATCGGCAAGAGCTCCCGATAACGCCAAATGCTCCTGGGTCCTTTTTCGATTTTTTCCCTGGAAATAACCTGCCGGATCGCGTCATAATCA
>JAHFFM010000112.1 GCA_023247935.1 Candidatus Omnitrophota bacterium
CATGAAGGTTCGAATTGTAGCGTTCATCCCTTTGATCAAACTTCGGAAACGAACGCCAAACGCAGGCTCTGCCAGCGATCCGGCCGCCGTACCGGCTATTCCGGCTTAGGCCCGTGATTTTGCGTCCTTCTGTTTCCAGATCCGCTTTTTTACGGCGGACTCGCTTTTCACAGCGAGAGTTTGCCTTTTATAGCAATTGTTTAATTTTGTTAATTAATTATTAAAATTACATAAAAATATTACCTTAAAAAACTACCTTTGGCAAGGGTTTCTAAGGATAAATATGTAACTTATTTGTTTACAATGGGTTATATTACTACTTTGATAGTGGGGTCCATTTCGCCATTCAGGGGGTCCATTGGTTTCCCCAGTTCTCTGATTTCGAAATGAAGGTGCGGTAAAATTTTAAGCGAGGCTGCATTTCCGGTTTTTCCGACTTGGCCTACAATTTGTCGAATCGAAACCCAATCCCCAGACGCGGTTTCGATCCTAGACAAATGGGCATAACGCGTCGTTTTTCCGTCCGGGTGAGCGATTTCAATGTATAAGCCATATCCCTTTTCGTCGTTGCCCACATAAACCACTCGCCCGCTTTTAGAGGCATAAATAGAGCTCCCTACTTTTGCAAGCAAATCCACTCCTTGATGTTTTCGCCCTCCGTTCCGAGAAACTCCAAAAACACCCTTCCCAATGCTGTCTTTCCGGATAATAGCCTGATTTGAAAATACAGAGATTGGGAAAGAGAAGAAGGCCTCGGAAGAGGTATAAAGCTTCAATTGGGACAAACGGATCCAGGACAAAGACGCAAAACAGGCGCAGCCAGCCAGAAAGAAAATGGCCGAACAAAAGAAGCGGTTAAAAATCCTCACGCTGTTTTTGAGTAAAACTTACGCGTGGAGCGCTACCCGAAACACGGCCACAAGCAATACGCCAAGGACCATGCCGATAAAGGTGTATTTTGAGGGTTTGAATTCTGGAAACATGACAGGAATTATAATACAAAAAAAGACGCCCCGCCACCTTTTTGATGGCGGGGCGAAAGAACGAACAAGACAGGCCTTACTTAATGCTGATCATTCGGACGCTATACAGCACTGCCGCAAGGAACAATAATGGCAAATGCGCGGTCAATTCCGAGGCGAAGAATAGCCCTAGAACGATCCCATATAGCAGGCCGCTCAAAATGTCGTGTTTAATCATCTGAATCACCCCCTACATCAGGGTTCTTCAATTGAGAGCCTTATTATACGCATCCCTCCCCTCACCTAATCATAGTATGGCTCATTGGGAGAGGAAAATATACCCCTGTTAAAATTTAATTAAAATAGTTAATTTTAGGCTCTATCCAGAAGCCAGGTCGAAATTTTATGAAATAGGGAGTAACGGGAGATTTCGTTTAAAATTTCGTGGTAAAGGCCGTCCAATATTTCAAGCTCTTTATCTTCCGCGGCTAGATATTTAAAAAAACGGCTCGTGCTTTCTCTGGAAACAATTCTGTCGTCTCCGGCCTGCAAAATCAATGAGGGCGTCCTGATCTTAGAAGCGGTTTTGTCGATTTGGCTGATTTGTGACAAAAGCTCGGTATACAGTCTGGCGCTGATGCGGTCATGAATCAACGGGTCTTTCGCATGCTGATTGCAAATTTCAAGATCATGGGTCAAAAAAACCGGGTTCACACGATTGCTTTGCGTATAATCCGGTAAAACTTTTGAAGCTAAAAAAGCCAGGCCCTGCCTCCATGCTGGAACCGGAATGCCGATTCCAAAGTTCGGCGAACTCAGAATTAATCCCTTTGCCGGAACATCTTTATTTTCAGCGAGAAAACAGGATATAACGAGTCCGCCATAACTATGCGCCAAAAAAAATAATTGCTCAAAATTTTCTCTTTCTCTCGCAATGCGCTGCACCACAGCCAAATCCTGATAATAATCGGAAAATTTTTCCAAGCAGCCTCTTTTGCCGCCGCTTTGACCAAAACCGCGTAAATCCGGCAAATAAGAAACAACGCCAAGGGCCGCCAAATACTCCGCCAAAGGCAGATAACGCCCGCCATGTTCCGCCATTCCATGAACGATCACAAGCAGAGCCTTTGCGGGCTGCTCCGCAGGTTTTAATGTTCTAAAAAAAATGGGGGTTTTATCAAACGAAACAAAACGGTGTTCGGATAAGACACTTGGGGCGGCGCTATCTTTCGATGTCATAAAAAGGCAAAAGCAAATGCTTGTAACGCTCGCAAACCACATCGCGTTTCACTTTTAAAGTCGGTGTCAGTTCACCGGAGTTTTGACTGAAGTCAGTCTCCAAAAGAGCGAAATACTTCACACGCTCGTA
Organism: Candidatus Omnitrophota bacterium; assembly: GCA_023247935.1. GTDB lineage: Bacteria > Omnitrophota > Gorgyraeia > 2-02-FULL-51-18 > 2-02-FULL-51-18 > JAHFFM01. Next base: position 2,332 of record JAHFFM010000112.1, read on the forward strand.
TGACGCCAGATTTTCCATGAGGCAATCCATGTGCTCGGTCAGCATGTTTAGAATCGCGCGATTTTTTATCAAATCGGAATAAGTTTTAAAATCTATTTTCTTCTGAGTCGCGTATTCAATCAATTCGGATTGTTTCGGGACAATCAAAGCCGTGATAAATTTTTTCCCCTCGCCAAAAAGAACACAGCGCAAAATATACGGATCTTTTTCTATTAATTCCTCAATGGGCTTGGGAGATATTTTTTTTCCGCCCGAAGTGGCGATTAATTCTTTTTTTCTTCCGGTGATAAATAAAAACCCCTCTTTATCAATACATCCCAAATCCCCTGTATAAAACCATCCGTCTTTTAAAACCTCGGCCGTGTCTTCTGGTTTTTGAAAATAACCTTTCATCACGCAGGCGCTTTTCGTGACAATTTCGCCGTCCGGAGTGATTTTAACTTCCACCTCATGCAGAGGAATTCCGACCGAACCGAAGCGCCATTTCTCCTCACGGTTCACGCTAATCACGGGCGCCGTTTCCGTAAGCCCGTAACCTTCATAAATCATGACTCCCAAGTCACAAAAAAACTCGGCGATTTCTTTCGAGAGCGGAGCGCCGCCCGAAACACAAAATCGCAAATTCCCGCCAAGCCTTTTTTTAAACGTACGGCAAACAAGGACCGCAGCCAAAGAACTCAAAAGAACATCCAAAAAGTTTTGCCTCTTCGCTCGTTTGGCCGCGCCCAGTTTTCTTGTCCATTCAAACAAATGGCGTCTGAAAGAACTGGCCTTTTGAACTTGGCCCAAAACGCGCGCTTGGATTTTTTCAAAAAATCTCGGAACGCCCAGAAGAAACGTTGGTTTGATTTCCAGAATATCAGCCGGAACTGTTTCCAAAGATTCAGCGTAAGTGATGGTTGCCCCGATATAAACCATAAGAAAATGGCCTGCCATTCTTTCAAACACGTGGCATAGAGGCAGAAAAGATAAATGAGCATCTGCCGATCCCATTTTTAATGTTTCCCTGCAAAGAAAAACGTTTTGCATGAAATTTTCATGAGTAAGCATCACTCCTTTGGGAACTCCGGTGGTGCCTGAAGTGTAGATAATGCTGGCGATAGCGTCTGAAGCAATATTTTGGCGGAGCTGATTCAGTTCTTTGACAGGCTGTTTATTCCATGCGTCTCGAATCAGGAAAAATGGCAAATAAAAATCAGATTGACCGACCAAAGCGCCGCCGTCAAAAACAAGAATTCCCTCCAAAGACGGAAGTTTTTTTTGAATCGGGCAAATTTTAGCCAAAAGATCTTTGCTTGAAACCGCGATCCAGCGGCAGCCCGCATCTTTCAAAAGATATTCGATTTCGGTGACGCTCAACGTCGGATAGATAGGAACGGTAACCGCACCAACTGTCAATGCGGCAAAATCAGTGATCAACCATTCCGGACGATTTTCGGAAAGAATCGCGATCCGGTCGCCGGACTTAATTCCCTTTTCCACAAAAAAGGACGCCAAGGATTCCACGCGGCTGAGCGTTTGAGCCCAGGTAATTGATTCAAATTTTTTGTTTATTTTTTGAAAAACCGCTTTTTTGGAAGGATATTGCGTCGCAGTCTGCAAAAGCAACAACGCAAGATTCTTAGAAGTCATCCCGAAACTCCCCTCGGACTGCGACGTCTTCTAGGTTTCGGCATTAACTGTCGGTAAACTTGGGCTGACGCTTTTCGACGAAAGCACGAATACCCTCACGCATGTCTTTGGTGGAAGTGATGGTCCGAAATTCTTTTTCCTCAACCAGCATGCCCTCGGCGATTGTTTTGTCCAAACCTTGGCGCATCGCTCGCATAGCGGCTTGAATCGCAGGAAGTCCGTGACGTGCGATTTTTTTTGCCATTTCACGGGCTGTTTTTATCAATGATCCGTCCGAGACAACTTTATTCACCAAGCCGATCCGGTAGGCCTCTTGAGGCGTAATGATGTCGCCCGTCAAAATTAATTCCGCGGCACGGCTTGCTCCGACAATTTTCGGAAGCCGCTGGCTTCCGCCAAACCCGGGAATAATTCCAAGCGTAATTTCAGGCTGAGCAAAACGGGTACGGTCCGAAGCGATGCGCATGTGGCAGGCAAGAACCAGTTCCTGGCCTCCTCCGACGCAGGCGCCATGAATAGCGGCGATCACCGGTTTTTGAGAATTTTCGATTTTACTGAAAACGGCTTGCCCCTTACGAATCACGTTTACGATTTCGTCTTCATTGCTGAGTGCCGCCATTTCTTTGAGGTCCACTCCTGCTATAAAAACATTGGGAATGGCACTGACAATCACAATCACTTTTGTTTTAGGATCCACGCCAAATTTGTCCATGGCAGCACCGATTTCATCCAGCAATTTGACTCCGAGCGCGTTCACCGGCGGACGGTTAATGCTCAGAAAAGAAACGCCTTCTTCGGTTGAAACGCTCAAAAATTCATAGTCCGCCATAATTCTCCCCCGCTTAACTTGTTACGCGTATTCCAAAAAACCGCGTTTTGATTTTTTGCCTAAAAATCCCGCCATCACCATTCGCTTCAAAAGCGGCGCCGGCCAAAAACGCTCCCCGTAAACATTGCAAAGCGCTTCCAATTCTTTCAAAACCACGTCAATCCCGAGTTCATCCGCGTATTGCAGCAAACCGCCCTTCGACTGAGGAAAACCAATTCCGGCAAGAACAGCCACATCAATATCCGAAGGAGACGCCACTTTCTCCTGCACGCACAGCGCCGCCTCGTTAATCATGGAAAGAAGCAGCCGGTTCGGGGAAAAAGGCGCTTTTTTGGCTGAGTTTTCTTTTCTTACTTTTTCCAAAATTTGCTCAACAAGCTTGTCATCCTGCTGGCCGGAATAATTGTAAAAACCAGCGCCGTTTTTCACGCCATAACGTTTTTCCTGATACACTTTGTCCCAAAGCACTGCAGGCATCATGCGAGGGCCATACTCCGCCATCAAAATTCCCACCACATCATGACAAATATCAAGTCCAATCGTGTCCACGAGAATAAACGGCCCCATCGGAAAACCAAAATCCACCATCGCTTGATCGATTTCTTTGAGCGAAACGCCTTCCTGCGCGCAAAAGGCCGCTTCATTCAAATAAGGCATAAGCAAACGATTGACCAGAAAACCGGCACACTCATTCACGCGAACCGGAATTTTTCGAAGGCTTTCACAAAAAGCCACGGAGTCGGCGATTGTTTCTTCGGAAGTGGCTAAACCCGGAATCACTTCGATTAGTTTCATCACATGCGCGGGAAAGAAAAAATGAATTCCCACAACTTTTTCGGCACGCTTGGTAGAAGCACCCAAAGCGCTGATGGAAAGAGCGGATGTGTTGGTCGCCAAAATCGCGTGCTCAGGAAGAGTGGCGTCCAATTCTCGAAAAACGCTTTTCTTGATTTCCATTTTTTCAGGAACCGCTTCAATAACGATATCAACGTCTTTGAATTGATTTAAATCCGAAGTGACGGTTACAAGCGCCATCTTGGCTTCCATGTCAGAAGGAGACATTTTTCCTTTATCCACGCGGCCTTGATAAACTTTGCGGATATTGGCTAAAGCTTTTTGGGCCAGATCTTCGTTGGCTTCGCGAAGCACCACCGGTAAACCCGAATAACTGATAACCTGGGCGATTCCCGAACCCATGGCGCCTCCGCCAATAACACCCGCTTTATAGATGTACATTATTTTCTCTCCAACACCACGGCCGCGCCTTGGCCGCCACCCACACAAAGCGAAGCAACGCCGTATTTCAAATTTTTCCGCTTCATTTCCTGAAGCAAAGTCAGAACAATTCGGGCTCCTGTGGTACCTACGGGATGCCCAAGCGCGATTGAACCGCCATTAACGTTCATTTTATTCCGGTCAAGACTTAACACTTTTTCACAAGCGATGACTTGCGCGGCAAAAGCCTCATTCAATTCTATGAGTTGCATATCAGAAAGCGAAAGCCCCGCCTTTTTCAACGCCATTGGAATGGCAAGCGTCGGCCCAACCCCCATTCGGCTGGGCTCCACGCCGCTGAAAGCGTACGCGCGAACAATGCCCAAAATTTGTTTAAATCCCAATTGCTCCGCTTTTTTGCGGCTCATAATCAACAAAGCCGCCGCTCCGT
>JAHFFM010000113.1 GCA_023247935.1 Candidatus Omnitrophota bacterium
GAAGGATAAAGGCGCGGTTGTTGTGGATGCCGACATGGTGGCGCGAAAACTCACTGAAAAAGGCAAGCCCTTATTCGAAGCGATCGTGAAATTTTTCGGAAAGCAATTTGTGGATAAAAAAGGCGTCCTCGACCGCCGCAAACTGGCATTGCACGTTTTTAGTCACCCCAAAGACCTTAAAAAATTGAATGTCATCGTGCATCCGGGCGTGATTCTCGAGCTTTACAAGGAGATTGATAAGCATCGTTCCAAAAAAGGATTTTTGATTCTGGATGCGCCTTTGCTTTTTGAATCCAAAATGGAAAAATTGGCGGATTACTCGGTTGTGATTAAGGCCAGCGAGTCAAACATGCTTTCCCGCGCTTCCCGTCGTGGCATTCCCAGCGCACTTGCCCGGAAAATTCTGGCGGCTCAATGGCCTGTGATGAAAACGGCGCGTCTGGCTGATTTTGTTATTGATAACGACGGAACGATTTTGGACCTCAAACATCGCGTTAAAAGTATTTTGAACGAAATTTTAAAAAAGCAACAAGAACGCGAGAGTGAGTACGTTCTTTCCGCGTCTAAAAATATCTAAAAAAGAGGAGTGCAGTTGAGTTGTGAGTAGTGAGGTCTCACAACTTAACCTCATCCTCATTACATAGGAGAGTAGTGAATGGACATTGATCTGGCGAAGTTAAAAAAAATGAAAATGTCGGAGCTGAACGAGCTGGCGCATAAAATGAAAGTCGTCTCTTTCAGCGGCTTGAAAAAACAGGATCTTATTTTCAAGATTCTTCAGGCACAGCCCGAAAAAGACGGGGTGATGATCGGCGAAGGAGTGCTTGAAATTCTTCAAGACGGCTTCGGCTTTTTACGCTCTCCGAATTACAACTATTTGCCATGCCCGGACGACATTTATGTGTCGCCTTCGCAAATCCGCAAATTCAATCTCCGCACCGGCGATACCGTGCGCGGCCAGATTCGCCCTCCCAAGGAAGGTGAAAGATACTTTGCGATGCTTATGGTGGAAAAAGTTAACTTTGAATCACCGGATGAAGCGCGCGATAAAATCCTTTTTGATAATTTGACGCCGATTTATCCCAATGAAAAATGGCAGCTCGAAAATCAGCCTACGGAAGTTTCCACCCGTATTCTGGATCTTCTGGCGCCGATTGGAAAAGGCCAACGTGGTTTGATCGTGGCGCCGCCTTATAGCGGTAAAACCGTGCTGCTTCAAAAAGTCGCCAACAGCATCACCACCAATCATCCGGATGCGGTGCTTATCGTGCTTCTGATTGATGAAAGACCGGAAGAAGTCACGGACATGCAGCGTTTGGTGAAAGGCGAAGTCGTCAGCTCCACGTTCGACGAACCGGCCGAACGCCACGTGCAGGTTGCGGAAATGGTTATCGAGAAAGCGAAGCGTCTGGTTGAATGCAGAAAAGACGTCGTGATTCTTTTGGACTCCATCACGCGTCTTGCCCGCGCTTACAACACAACCGTTCCGCATTCAGGTAAGATTCTATCGGGCGGCGTGGACTCAAACGCGCTTCATAAACCGAAACGGTTTTTTGGCGCCGCACGCTCCATTGAAGAAGGCGGGAGTTTAACGATCATCGCAACTGCTTTGGTGGATACCGGCAGCCGCATGGACGAAGTGATCTTTGAAGAATTCAAAGGCACAGGCAACTCGGAAGTGCAGCTGGATCGCAATTTGTTCCAACGCCGCATTTATCCGGCCATTGACATCAAACGTTCCAACACGCGCCGAGAAGAGCTGCTCGTGGAAAAAGATGATTTGGCTAAAATATGGGTTTTGCGCAAAGTGCTGAACGAATTGAACAGCGCGGAAGCCATGGAATTATTGATTGAGAAGGTCTCAAAAACAAAAACAAATAAAGATTTTTTGAAGAGCATGAATAAGGCAAGTTAACAATTTCTAGCGGATAGCGGATAGGGGTTAGGAAACCTGTCTCCTATACGCTATCCGCTAGAGCACGATTATTTTATTTAATGAAAGGGATAATTCAATGAAAGACGCAATTCATCCAAAATACGCAGAAACCACGATTACCTGCAATTGCGGATCGGTGATCCATACCCGGTCCACGAAGCAGAATATTCGTGTGGAAATTTGTTCCACTTGCCATCCGTTTTTTACCGGTAAGCACAAATTTATCGACAGTGCCGGTCGCGTGGAGAAATTCCAAAAACGCTACTCTAAGAAAAGCTGATTTAGCTGGCAGCCAGCAGCCAACAGCTGGCAGCAAAGGATAGTTTTGCTGCCAGCCGCAGACTGTAAGCTGCAAGCAAGCTTGCTATGCGTTTTCTTAAAAAATTAGAAGAGAAGGTTCGTCGTCACTCTGAAGTGGAGAAACTTCTCCAGGATCCGGCAGTGACACAGGACCAGACACGCCTTCGAGAGCTTGGCAAGGAATTGCGCGTCCTTGAAAAAATCGTGACTATTTACCGTGATTTCAAAAAAAATGAAGAAGAGCTCGTTCATGCTAAAGAAATGGCTACGGATAAAAGCCATGCCGCCGACTGGGTGGAAATGGCCAGGCAGGAATTAACTCTTCTTGAGGAAAAACAAGCCAGGCTTGTTAAGGAAATCGAAGGTTATTTGGTTCAAGCGGACCCGGCTTTCTCAAAAAACGTTATTTTGGAAATACGCGCCGGTACAGGCGGTCTTGAGGCCGGGCTTTTCGCCGCTGAGTTATTCCGCACCTACAGCAAGTTTGCCCAAAACAATGGTTTTAAGGTAGAAGTTTTGTCCAGCTCCATTAATGAGGCGGGCGGCGTCAAAGAAATTGTCGCGGGCATCAACGGAGAGGGCGCCTATGGGAAATTTCGTTTTGAAAGTGGAACGCATCGCGTCCAACGCGTGCCAGCCACCGAAGCTCAGGGCCGGATTCATACTTCAGCCGTGACGGTCGCGATTTTGCCCGAAGTCGAGGAAGTGGAAATTGAAATCAAGCCCGAGGAAATCCGCATCGACGTTTTCCGTTCGGGCGGTCCAGGCGGCCAAAGTGTGAACACCACGGACTCCGCGGTTCGCATCACGCATATTCCCACCGGCCTTACCGTCAGTTGCCAGGATGAAAAATCTCAACTCAAAAATAAACAAAAAGCGCTCAAAATTTTACGCGCCCGGCTGTTTGACAAAATTACCTCGGAACGCAATTCAGAATTAGCCAAACAGCGCAAAGAGCAGGTCGGTTCAGGCGACAGAAGTGAAAAAATTCGCACGTATAATTTCCCGGACCGCCGTGTAACGGATCACCGTGTCGGTCTCACGGTTTATAATCTCGAAGAAGTTCTCGAAGGGAAGATAAGCGCTTTTATCGACGCGCTCACCGAAGCCGAGATTGAAAAACAATTGTCATGAGTAAAAAACTTACAGCCTTAACGGAATCCAGTCAGGGGATTCCGCGGCACGAAATCGAAGCTCTGATTTGTCATTACGGGCGTATGAGCCGTCTCGAATTTTTTACCCATGAGAAAATTTTATCCGCCAGCGCCAAAGCCGCCGTCAGTCGTGCGCTTCAAAAAAGAAGAAGGGGTATTCCGTTGGCCTACGTCACCAAAAAAGCGCCTTTTTGGGGGCATGAGTTTTTTGTGCAGCCTGGCGCGCTTATTCCGAGGCCGGAAACGGAGCGTTTGGTAGAAGAGGTTTTGGGTGTTTTAAAAGCCGATTTTTCAGGAAAAAAACCTGAAATTCTTGATTTGGGCACCGGTTCCGGCTGCATAGCCGTTTGTTTGACTTTGGAATGGCCCGCCTGTAAAATGACCGCGCTTGACACCAGTCTGAAGGCGCTTGAAATAGCCCGCAAGAATATCGAACTATTTGGCTTAGGCCAAAAAATACGGTTGGTTCATAGTCAGCTCTTTGAATCGGTTGGGGTAAAAATCCCCGCATGGGATATTATTGTTTCCAATCCTCCTTATGTGCCTTCGGGGGAATTGCCGGGCCTTTCCCGTGAAGTCCGGAATGAGCCTGTGACCGCTTTGGATGGAGGGTATGACGGTTTGGATATTGTAAATGAAATTTTGGAACAGGCGCCCCGATATTTGAAGCCGGGTGGTTCTATTTTGATGGAAATTGGTGATAATCAATCAAAGAAGCTTGCCACAAAGTGGGGTAAGCGGACGGAATACGAATCATTTCGATTTGAAAAAGATTTGAACGGAATAAAACGAATATTAATCGCAAGAAAGAAAGCGAAAAGCTAAGTTTGAAAAACAAAAAGTTCATGAGCCGTTTTGCGGCCTATAATAAAAGTCGCGCAGCGACTCAGCAGCTCTTCACTCCTCACTCTTCACTTTTCGTTATATAGATTATGGATAAACTCATCATTGAGGGCGGTAAACGCCTTGAGGGAACGGTGGAAGTCAGCGGCGCGAAAAATTCAGCGCTGCCTATTTTAGCTGCCGCATTTCTTTCCAAAGAAAAATCCGTGATCAAAAATGTCCCGCAGGTCGCGGATATTTTCACCATGGTCAAGATCATGAAATCCATGGGCGCCAAAGTCAATCACGCGGCGGATACGGTTGAAATTGATTCTTCGAACGTCAAAAATCCCATTTTGACTTATAAGCTTGTGAGCACCATGCGCGGCTCCATTTGTTTTTTAGGGCCGCTTTTGGCTCGTTTCGGCCAGGCGCAAGTTTCTTTTCCGGGGGGATGCGTGATTGGTCCTCGTCCGATTGATTTACACATCAAGGGCGTCAAAGCGTTGGGTGCGGATGTGATTTTGGAACATGGTTATGTTTTGGCGAAGGCAAAGCAGCTTAAAGGTCGCCGGTTATTTCTGGGAGGCGCTTTTGGTTCGAGTGTTTTAGCAACGGCTAATGTCATGATGGCTGCTACGCTGGCCAAAGGTAAAACAGTTATTGATAATGCAGCCTGCGAGCCGGAGGTTGTTGATCTTGGAAATTTTTTGAAGAAAATGGGCGCAAAAATTGAAGGTTTGGGTTCACCTTCTATTGAAGTTGAAGGCGTTAAAAAATTACATGGCGCGACTTATTCCGTGATTCCGGACCGTATCGAAGCAGGAACTTATGTGATTGCTTCCGCGATGACAAAAGGGGATGTGACGCTTAAAAATCTCAATCTTAATGTGTTGGGCGCCATGTTGGATAAACTGCGGGATGCTGGCGTGCACATCATAGAAAAAAATGGGCATGTGCGTGTTCGCCGTGAGCGGGTTTTGAAGCCGGTTTCCGTGACGACGCTGCCGTACCCTGGTTTTCCGACGGATTTGCAGGCACAGATGATGGCTTTGATGTGCATTGTGCCGGGCATAAGCGTGATTACCGAAAAAATTTATCCGGAGCGGTTCATGCATGTTTCAGAATTGAACCGCATGGGAGCGAATATTATTCTCGAAGGGAATAGCGCTATTGTGGGTGGAAAAAAAATGCTTTCGGGTGCGCAGGTAATGGCTTCTGACCTTCGCGCGAGCGCGGCCCTGGTTTTGGCGGGTCTTGTGGCCGAAGGTTCCACTGAAGTTTCTCGCGTGTATCATTTGGATCGCGGGTACGAAAATTTAGTGCAGAAACTTCAGTCTTTGGGAGCGAGAATAACAAGAGAGAAGGATTTCAGGTAATAGTTAGGTTTATTAAAGAGGAGGAAGTATGGCAGTAGTTATTCGGCTTAAGTCCGTTGGAACAAAAAAGAAAATCAAGCACCGTATCGTCGTGACGGATTCCAAATCCCCGCGTGATGGCCGCTTCATTGAAGAAGTGGGTGTTTGGGACCCTTCTAAAGAACCACCGATCCTGACCGTTAAAAAAGAACGGGTTGAGCATTGGATCAAAAACGGAGCCAAGCCATCGGACACAGTCCGCACGATTCTAAATAAAGCCGCGAAAAAGAAATAACCGGCGCTAAACAGACAATGTAGGGGCGCCCCTTGTGGGCGCCCTAACATGAGCGGAGACCGCTCCGCTTCCAAAATGAAAATTCATATTCTTACTCTGTTTCCAGAGGCATTTGAATCTTTTTTGTCGCATTCGATGATGAAACGCGCTCAAAACAAAGGGCATGTTCAAATCTATGTGGTCAATTTACGCGACTATACGAACGATAAACATAAAACTTGTGACGATCGTCCGTTTGGCGGTGGCCCGGGAATGGTTCTAAAGCCTGCGCCAATTTTTGAAGCTTTGGATGCTCTATTTGGAAAGAAAAAACCTTCCAAAAAAACCAGGATTGTTCACTTAACCCCTCAAGGCCGGCCATTTAATCAAGTTGAGGCGAAGAAGTTTTCCAGGTTCAGCGAATTGGTCTTTATTTGCGGGCATTATGAGGGAATAGACGAGAGGGTAGTGGACGCATGGGTAACGGATGAGGTGTCTATAGGGGACTATGTGTTGACCCAGGGTGAGCTTCCGGCCATGGTGCTCATTGATACGGTGATCCGGCTGCTTCCTGGGGTACTCGGAAGCGAGGAATCGAAGGTATTTGA
>JAHFFM010000114.1 GCA_023247935.1 Candidatus Omnitrophota bacterium
GAGTTCTTTGGGAACGGAGATTTTATGCGAGAGAGCTTCGGCCGAAGCCACCGGCAGCACGGGAGCACCGCCTTGCGCCATCACGACATCTTGAATAAAAAAGGAGGCAATCAGCGCTACGCAGATGCATTTATAAAAGTTTTTCGTATGACGCCGGAGTTTAGGGTTCATAAAGCCTCTTTGCCTACTATTCCTCAGCAGCCGACTAAAATTTTAAAGCCATCCCGTATGTCTGCGGGGCTTGGATTGTTTCTTCATTCATTTTACGAATTTTTCTCAAACTTGTTTCAATTCTTTTAAGCGTTTCCTGACAATATCTCATGTCATAAACGTCATAGCGTTGATTCGTTTCCAATTCTTCGACTAATTTGGCTAATGTCACGCTATTGCTTTTCAGGGAACTCACCATGATTTCTCTCTCGAACATTGAATCCTCCTTCTTCGGGATTTCTTTTTATGTTGTTTTATGTTTCGCTAAAAGAATACAGCGGAATTATGAAATAAAAATGAAATGTTTATGAATTTTTGTGAGGGAATTATGAAGAAAAAACGATTAGAAAAACTTATTTTTGATAAAGTTTGAGAGAACCTGCATTAATGCAGTAACGCTTGCCCGTGGGCGGTGGACCGTCGTCAAACACGTGACCCAGATGGGCGCCGCAGCGGGCACAAAGAACTTCCTCGCGGACCATACCATAACCCTTGTCTTCTTCTATAGTTACGTTTAAGGGAGACACCGGATTCCAAAAACTTGGCCAACCCGTGCCGGATTCAAATTTTTTGCCATAAGCAAAAAGGTGGGTACCGCATGCCACGCACACGTAAATCCCCTCGCCCGAAGCGGGAAGGGCGCATTGCTTGGAAAAAGCCTGCTCCGTCCCCTTTTCCCTCGTCACGTGATACTGTTCGGGGGTAAGAATTTTTTTCCATTCGGCATCTGATTTGACGATGCGTTCCACGCTCTCTGTTTTTTTTGTAATGGCGTCATAAATCTGAATTTTTTGCATACCCGCTCCCATGAGAAGAAAAGAAAAAAGAAGAGTGAAAATTAAAAATTTTCTTGGCAATTTAGTCTAATCAAACAAAATCGTCTTATTGCCGCTGACAAAAATGCGGTCTTCAAGCGCCAAACCCAACGCTTTTGCCAACACCACTTTTTCAACGTCACGACCCGCCTGCGCCATGTCCGCCACGCTATGAGAATGGTCCACAGACGTAATGTCCTGCGCGATGATCGGACCCTCATCCAGATGACTTGTCACAAAATGTGCCGTGGCTCCGATAATCTTCACGCCGCGGTCCGACGCTTGTTTATACGGACTCTTTCCGGCAAAAGCCGGTAAAAATGAATGATGAATGTTGATAATTCTGTTTTTGTATTGTGAAACAAAAGAATTGCTCAGAATCCGCATGAATTTCGCCAACACCAAATACTCCGGGCGGTAACGCTCAAGGATGGAGACAACTTTCGCTTCGGATTTTTTTTGGCTGCCATTTTTGTAAGGCACGCAATAAAATGGAATTTTGAACTTTTTAGCCAGATCCGCCAAATCATCATGGTTTCCAATGACCGCTCGGATATCCGCGTTTAATTCGCCGTATTCATGTCTGACAAGCAAATCACCCAAACAATGTGTTTCTTTTGTCACGAAAATGACGAGGGATTTTTTACGGTCTTTATCTAAATTTAAAATCGCGTCTTTTGGCAGGATTTTTCTTAAATCATTCAAAATTTTCTTGGAGTCTGCGTTTCCGGAAAATTGCGTCCGCATAAAAAACTTTTTTTTCTCAGAGTCCACGAACTCGCCATTTTGGACGATATTTAAATCGTAATGGTAAAGGACGCCGGTAATCCTGTGAATCAAGCCTTTGTCGTCCGAACATTCCACTTTTAAAATATACATGGAGTTCATTCTATCATGGCACCCGGAAAAATGAGGAAGGGATTTCCATTTTTTTCCGGTACTTGGCAACCGTGCGGCGGGAAATATGAATGCCCTCGGCCCTTAAAAAAAGGGTTATCCGGTTGTCGCTTAACGGACTGTTTTGGGGCGGCATTTTAATCAGCCGGCGGATTTTATTCTGCACCGCGTGCGGGGACAATTCAGAGTTTTTTGCGTTCACGGAATTCGTAAAAAAAGCCTTCAGCGCGACAAGTCCGTGAGGGGTTTCGGCATACTTATTGGCCACGGCGCGCGAAACGGTGGATTTATGAACGCCTATGCGCGACGCAGCGTCGCTCATGCGGCAAGGCCTCAAAAAAGAAACTCCTTTCTTTAAAAAATCACCCTGTTCATCAGCCAAATATCGGGCCAAATTCTCAAGCGTGGCGCCCCTCTGTTCTATGGACTTTAAAAACAAAATGGCCGACTCAAGTTTTTTCTTTAAATAATCGCGCGTCTCCGTTGTTGTTTTCGGATCCTTTAAAAGTTTTTTGTAATAGGGGTTGATTTTAAACTCCGGAAAGTGAGAACGGCTGCACGAAACTTCAAACCGGCCTTTCCTTCGAATAAAAATAATATCGGGAGTAATATAAACCGGCTGAAATGCGGTGAATTTATTTCCGGGGTTAGGACTTAACCTTTTTATTATTTTCACGGCTTCGCCCACTTGCACCAGAGAAAGATTTAATTCGCCAGCAAGGCCTTCTAATTTTCTAAATGGGAAAAAAGAGAGACGATTTTGGATAATCCGCGTGACAGGGTTTTTTAGTTCCGGACTCAAGTCCAAACGCTTAACTTGCAGCAAAAGACATTCTTCCAAACTCCGGCACGCGATTCCGGCCGGCTCCAGATCCCAGACCATTTCAAGCGCCTCTTCCACATCCTCAAGACCGGCATTGAGATTTTCCGCGATTTCAGTCAAATCAATCGTCAAATAACCTTTTTCGTCAAGATTCCGGATAATTTCCTCCCCCAGTGCTTTTTGACGCCAAGAAAGAACCAATAAATGCCATTGATTCAAAAGGTGTTCAGCCAGAGAAAGGGAGGAGCCTCTCACTTCCTGTTCCAAATTTTCCCTCTCTTTGCGATAACCCCCCATAAGCTCCACGCGCCTGGTTCCGGTTTCTTCCAAAAATGGGTTGGAAATAATCTCGTCTTCCATGTGACGGCTTAAATCGGCGCAAGGCATTTGCAAAATACTCAACGCCTGTTTTAATTGGAAGTTGAATCGGATTTTTGTCCGAAGCCCTGGCGAAGGCGACAGATTAAGCATTGACCATTGCAATGAGTTTATTGGAAACGGCATTAATCGCAAGAGGCAAACGTATAAAAAATGTGGTCCCCGCGCCCTCCCGGCTTTGAACCGAAATAGAACCGCCGTGATGCTCAATGTTTTCCTTGCAAACGGCCAGACCCAGCCCTAAACCGCTGGTTTTGGTGGTGTAAAAGGGGTCAAAAATAGACGGGAGCTTGTCGGAGGGAATTCCCTTTCCTGTATCGCGAATCCCGATTTCCAATTCTTTAGAATAAATTTTGGTCCAAATCGTGATCTCGCCTCCCTGAGGCATGGCATCCACGGCATTGATCACCAAATTCAAAAGCGCTTGTTTTAATTTCGCGGAGTTCGCCTGGATAAAGGGTAAATTATCGATAACGTCACATTGAAAGGTAATTCCGTTCTGGGTCAGTTTCTGTTGAACCAAAAAAATAAAATCCGAAATAAAATCATTCATATTTGTTTCAAATAATTCAAAACCGGACCTTTTCGAAAAATTGGAAATTTCATTAAGCATATCTTTCCAGCTTTCCAATTCCCGGGGCATCATCGACAAGAATTTGTCTAAAAATTCTTTATCGCCGTGCCGTTTAGGCAAAAGACCTATAAAGGTGCTGATCATCATCAAAGAATTTTTAAGTTCATGCGTGATAGCGGTGGCCGCCTTGCCTATCGCGACCAGTTTTTCCGATTCACGGGCTTTTTTAAGCTTTTCGGTCATCTGGTTAAAAGAATTCATCAGCTCGCCGATCTCATCTTGGCGCTGGATACTCATCCGCTGGTCAAAATCTCCCTGCGAAACCTTCCCCATTTTTTCAGCCAGCTCCTGAATGGAACTTGTCATCATTCTGGCAAGCAGCGAGCTGGAACCAATCGCGACAACGAGACTCAAAATAATCAAAATCCACGCTTCTACTTTCATCACGGTCAAAAAAGAATAAGCCTCATTCATGGGCTGCCGGATAATAACGCCCCAGCCAAGACCGGCAATAGACGAATAGGCTTCAAGCCAGGCTTTCCCTTCTTCGTCTTTGGATTCAAGGCTTCCCGTTTTTCCCTCGAGAACAGCCTTAGCGGGCGCATAGGAGGACAAATTTTGATTTGCTAAAACTTTCTTTTTGTCTTCGTCGGCAATCAACACGCCATTTTTGGAAATAACACAAGCTCTTCCGGTTTTACCGATACGAATCGCGTCCACAATCTCCCAAAATCCCCGCAAACGAACCTCGGCGGCCAACACGCCTTTGATTTTTCCCATATTTTTGATGGGAACGGCCATGACGATGTAAGGAGAATGGTCGGAAAAAAATTGAATGGAAGAAATATAAAATTCTCCCATGGAAGCGGCCTGAAACGCGGGGTCGGAACCCCATTCTTTTAAAGCAGTGCCCACATCGGAGGTGACGCGCTCTTTTCCGGTCAAATCCAAAGAAGAAATCCGTCCGAAAATTTCCTGATTCAGCGCCAACTCCACCAGCGCGGTTTCCTGCTTCCAATAATCCGAATGAAGCGTGCCTAAAATAGAGGCGGTGGATTTTAAAAGATCTTGAGGGCGACGGATAAATTCGCCAAGTTCGCTGGCGACACGAATGGCGAGCTGCCGCTGGTCGCGAAGCACCGAAGTCTTAACGGCGGTTTGACTGGTTCCGATCAAAAGCCAGCCAAGAAACATCAAAGGCAGGGCGACAAGAAAAGCCAAAACAAGCGCCATTTGCACCCACATACGTTTCGAGAAATGGGATTCAAAGCGCATCGCAGCCAGCCCTGTTTTCTTCCATAATTTTTGCTTGTTTAAGACTGAAAATTCTATCCACGTAACGCAGAGCGGAGGCCCGATGAGAAATCAAAAGCGTGGTTTTGTGACGGCGAATGGAGCGTATCGTTTCCATCACCTCCGAAACGCCGTCTTCGTCAAAATGACACATGGCCTCATCCAATATCAAAACCGCAGGGTCTTTGAGAATGGCTCTCGCGAGAGACACGCGCTGTCTTTGCCCGCTGGACAGCCGGACGCCCCCTTCACCGGTTTTAGATTCATAACCGTCCGGTAAATCGGAAATAAAATTATGGATTCCTGTAATTTGAGCCGCCCTGGAAATCATCTCCGCCTTCGCACCGGCCGTTCCGTAACGGATATTTTCGGAAAGAGCGCCTGAAAATAAAAAATCATTTTGAAGAATGACGCTGACATATTTTGGATAATCCTCATTCGGGAAACTCCGGATATCCTGATGATCCAAAAAAATCTTACCCGATTCGGGCTCAAAAAGTCTGGCCAAAAGGCAGGCTAAAGTCGTTTTTCCGGAACCGTTCGTTCCCGACAAAGCCACCCATTCCCCCGCGCGGATCTCAAACTCAGCGTCCCAAAAAACCGGTTCGGAACCAGGGTAAGAATAGCGTACCCTTTCAAACCGAATATGGCCAAGCAAATCTCTGGGCTTTGCGTAGACCGGCGGCGGAATGGATAATGGGTTTTGATCAACCCAAAACCGTATCCGGCCCCATGAGGCGCATGCCTCCCGGTAACTGCTTGCCAAAGCCGTCATTTTCAAGAGCGGGATAAACAGCAAGCCGAGGTAAGCATAAAAAGCCACAAGCGTGCCGGGTGTCATTTTTTTCTGCGCCGCCTGGTTGGCGCCGTAAATCAGAGCCGCTAAAATACCCGCTGAACTTAAAAATTGGGCGCTTGCCAAAAACCAGGAGTCGATTTGATGAATACGGAGGGAATCGCGCAGAATTTCGTTTTGCTTTTTTCTGAATTTTTGCATTTCATGCGTCTGACCGCCAAAAATATGCACGGTGCGCACGCCGCGAAACGCTTCTCCGGCAATCCCCGAAAGCTGCGCGTTTCCCTGCCTCAAAAAATCATAACTTAATTTTATTTTTTCCGTCATCCGGCCATAAATAAGCAGGAAAAGCAAAACGCCGGACGCCGAGGCCAGCGCGAATAACGGGTCCAGCCAAAAAAGGACAAGAATCACAAAAATGGCACTGAGCGCGGAATAGGCAAAATCCAGCAAACCTCCGAATAAAAAGCGTTTGATGGACTCCGTGTCTGACATCACCCTTGAAATCAATTCACCGGTGGACAAATTTTCCACGGCCGTCACGGGCAATCTTAAAAAATGACCGTAAACTTTTTCCCTCAAATCCGCAATAATCTTTTCCGCCGTTTTGAGTCCAAGCCAGGAACCTTGATAGTCCAGCAGCA